>CAZPWZ010000480.1:0-2583 GCA_964590675.1 uncultured Draconibacterium sp. | reverse complement strand
GAGAAACTGAAACTCTCGTCGAAACAGCAAACGGGCGGTAACAATCCCGGTCCGCGTGATTACATGGTGCAATACCGCATCGGTTTAAGCGGTGCCTGGACAGATGTGCCCAACTCCACCCTGGTGACGGCCAACGACTGGACAACCGGCCTTCTTGACAGCATCCAGCTTCCGATGGAATGCTGGAGTCAATCCCTGGTATTTCTTCGGTGGATAATGACAACGAACACAAACTCAGCTGGGGGTACAGTGGTCGCTTCCGGGATCGACAAGATCGATGACATTTACTTCACGGGAGATCTTTTCATCGGGTTTGATGAGAAATCAGAGGCGCTCAAATTCAGTATTACACCGAATCCTGTCGATGGACCTGTCACGATTACATCAACTGAGATCATGAAAAGTATCGAGATCATCGATATGGTGGGGAGGATCATATATTCGGATCGGGCGGTAAACAGGCTATCGGTATCCTTTGATTCCGGTTTCGTGCCAAAAGGCACCTGCCTGGTTAGGATCAGAACGGGGTCGGGACAATTGGGAGTAAAGCAGATTGTTGTTTTGTAAAGGATCAGGCCAATCAAGGATTACAAGGGACTGCACCATCCAAACGTTGCAGGTAAAAAACCATGCAAACTTTGAAGCGGACATTGAAAAGGCTGGAATTCATATAGCTACGACCGGACAATCAATGGATATCCTGAGGCAACAGCACACCGACAATGAACAAAAGATCATAACCTGCAGGAAGAATTCTGCTATTTCCCAAACGTCTTGAACAGCTGTCCAAAGAGGTTCAGTGCATCGGCCACCACCTTCAACATTTGTAGACGGACTGATTGGACTTGATTCTCTTAGAATATAAAAGATTACCATATTATCTGCTAACCGGGTTTATCTTCACCAGCCTGTTCCATTCATTGAGATAGGAGGTGCGGAAAACATCGAACCATGCATCACTGGAGGTGTACTGTTCAATAAGATTCATTACTGAATCCTGCGGATTTAACTGGTAATCATAAGAAGCGAGTGTTTTGCCCAACTGATTTTGCGTTGGGGCGGTAATCTTGTCTGGAAATCCCTGGATTCGGAGCAAACGGAGAAACCGCATGGCCTCCTTATTATCGCCCCTCGCCTGGTAAAAAGAAATTGCCTGTTCGGTAAGGTAAGGATTCGCACGCTGGCTTACAAAATCGTACACCCCTTCAAGGGACAAGCCAAACCGGTCGAGACGGGCCTGCAGGAATACATGTTCGTTTTCATCCAGGGCCTGGATTGCTTCAGCGTAAAATCCGCTTGCCACATGGGAAAGAGCATCGGAAAGCCTTTGCTGGTAAGCGGCGGCCCTGTTGTATTTTTGCAGCGTATCGCGGATGGAACTTTCATTGAAACCACAATCCCCGGAAACAGTGAACGCCAGCGCCTGCTGCAGGTAAATTGCAGCATTCATATAGTTTTTCAGGGCAATGCTCCTGTCGGCACGAATCATCTGAAAATTTACCGAATCACGCAGGTTACGGCATTGCTGTTCCCTGATTTTCATCTCAAACCTCCTTGTGGCAGATGTAAAATCAGGATCCTCATTCAATCCGTACTTTTTCCCTTTGGCCTGTACATTCGCCAGTGCCATGTAGGCTGAATCAAACTGGCTGGTCCAAATCTTTTTCTGTGCTGCACTAAGCTGGATGATCAGGCTGAATTTCATCGTGCGCCGGTATAAGGAATCAAACCCGCGGTCGTTTTCTAACCCATATTGACCGGCAAGTGATCTGGCTTCATTGAATTGCGTCAGTGCTAACGTATATTGACGGTATTCAAGGGCTTGGGACCCGGCTGAAAAATAATACCTGTACCTGATCCGGCCGATGGAGGGTGCCAGAGAATCGAGTACATCTGCCAATTTTCCATTTCCGTTCAATACACCTTTTAGCGAATTTGCCTGTTCGAAGTAAAAAACAGCGGTATCCTCCTGGTTGCGGGCCAAAGCATCCTGCAATTTCAACAACGACTCGCGGAATAGTCCGGTCCTGGCCTGGTTCTTTTTGATTTCCAGCTGCTCCCGGACAAATATCAGATCCCGGCTTGTGTATTTCAACTCCAGCGCCTGATAACATGCCAGCGCTTCAGCAAACTTCAACTGGTTAAGGATTAAATCGCATTCGGTATTCCTGAGGAAGAACAGTTCACTGTAAGCTGCATGATAAAGTGAATCAGATGTGATGAGCGCTGCATGATCCCGGGCATATTGGTCTGCCTTTACCAGGTAAGTATCAGCCATGCTGTATTTGCGGTTGCGGATGCATTCCTGGGCGATGCCGGTAAACGAATTATAAATCCCATAAGCAGCCTGCGACAGCAGGTCAGGTTCGGGCGGCCCCCCTTTACTCACCGGATTTTTCGCTGTAAACCTGCGTGCATTGTCCATCACCGAGAAGGCTTCGGAATAACGTTTTGCCGCCATAAGATCTTTCGCTCTTTGTCTGTAGGATGCATAAATCTTTCCGGAGAAATACCCTGCTATGGTATCTTTCCTGGCTTCAGGATACATCGCCGACAATAACATCGCGAACACATTTTCACCGG
>CAZPWZ010000479.1:0-2589 GCA_964590675.1 uncultured Draconibacterium sp. | reverse complement strand
TGTTCGGCAAGGAAGCCGGGATCAAGCTCAACCATGTGCCGTACAAAGGACAGGAATATATATCCTATGTCAAGGCCACAGATCCTTGGCATACCTTTACTTTTGATGAGTTGGTCGGGGTGGTGGCTACCTGCCGCCTGTTCGACTTTCATCCGGGTGAAGGTTACAATTATTCCAATACAGGTTATAACATCCTGGGAAAGATCATTGAACGGGTTTCGGGTGTCAGTTACCAGGAGTTTGTGATGGAAAATATCGTTAAACCCATGGGGCTTTCCCAAACCACCTTCCCTTGCCTTGGGAACGACAAGAAGATACCCCCGCCATTCGTCAGGGGATATGACTATTATCCTGGAGGAGTCACGGATGTGACGGAATGGAATTTTTCGTGCAATGTCGCCGAAGGCAATATGATTTCCACACCGGATGACCTGTCTAAATTCCTGCGCACCCTGGTGAGGGGCGAAGGTGTGTTGAATCCAATTTCAGTAAACACAATCATGCTGCCCTCCCCACCAGCTACTTATGGATGCGGGCTATTCTATACGTTAAACCTGGGATTTGGCCACAATGGAACGCAACATGGTTTTCGCTCACGCATGGTTACTGATCCGGAAATTGATTTTACTGCTGTGGCTTTTGTCAATTGTATGAACGCGAGCGCCGGGGCGGCTTCAATTAACTACCAGTACAATTATCTCCTGGAAGAGGCATGCTACAGGGCGAAATCCATTGTGCAATAACAATATCAGGGGGTAACTGGAATATTCATAATTATTGGAAAAACCAATGGCTTTGACCATCTCAGGCCAGTGCAGATTAATCACCACTATTCATTGATTATAAAGAGTTTAGGTGGCCGGTAATAATCGGCGATGGGTTGTCAATGTGGCCGGCCTGTCCACATGACTGCCTCTCCTTTTCGCTTCCCGCTTCCCGCTATTTCATTTTTCACACTACTATGTTTTAAAATATTGTTAATAATTTTTAGTACCATGTATTGCATAGTACATTTTTATGTATTATATTTGTTGCATGAATTTCGAAAACCAAAAAGCCCGGATGCGCAAAGGTCTCAACAAACAACATAACCAGCCATGAAAACAATGTTTATTGCCATTTGTTCAGTTTTAGCCGTGTTCATTTCCCCACCTCAGAAAAAGCTTTTAAATGAGCTAGGCATTGAATTCGTCTTTGTCAAAGGGAATGAATTTAAGATGGGGAATACCTTTACCGAAAGCAAAAGTGGATCAACCGCAGCACATCCGGTTGTCCTCTCCGATTTTTACATCAGTGCCACAGAAGTGACATTTAGCCAGTATGACCTGTTTTGCGAAGAAACAGGCAGAGAGAAACCGCCTGAAGAAGGATGGGGAAGAGAGAACCGCCCCGTGATACATGTCGGTTGGAATGATGCCATAGCTTACTGCCATTGGGCATCCCGGAAAACCGGACTGGAGATCCGGCTGCCTACTGAAGCCGAATGGGAATATGCTGCCAGGGAAGGTGGCAAAGAGGTCAGGTTTGGAAACGGGAAGGATATAGCAGATCCAAAAGAGATCAACTTTGGCAAAGCCAATGAAACGAATCAAGCGTACACGATCCCGGGCGAGCACAAGGCCAGAACGCTTCCGGTAGCAAGTTTCGCTCCGAATAGCTTAGGAATTTATGATATGACAGGCAATGTTTGGGAGTGGTGCGCCGACTGGTACGATAAAAACTACTACATGGTGAGTCCTGAAAACAATCCAGGGGGCCCGGGATTCGGGAAGTACAGGGTAATCCGGGGTGGCTCATGGAACACCGGACCCATTACATGTTTTAACAGAGGAGCTTTTATCCCGGATACTGAGGTTGGCAAAACAAACGACCTGGGATTTCGGGTAGTCTGCATTTCTAAATAATTCATAGTTCATTTTTAAAATTTAACCACGATGAAAAATTTCAAACACGCCTTCCTGCTAACCTTATGCATGGTGCCGTTCTTTCTTGCAGGAAATCCAGAAAACAACAAAAAGAAAGAACTACGGGTCCGTTATCTGGTGGATATCACACAACCTGAAACAGACCTGTTCAAGGTTACCGTAATGGTAAACAACCTCTCAGCCGCAAATGACATTTATAACATGCCCTGCATCGTCCCCGGAACTTATAGTATCATGGACTTCGGGCGGTTTGTAACCGACTTTCACGCATTCGACAACAAGAACCGGGAACTGAACACAGAACAGATCTCAACTGGCCGCTGGAAGATCGGTAATCCTAAAAAATTGGCCAGGCTGGAATATAAAGTTGAAGATACCTTTGATTCTGAAGCAAAAGGAGGGAGCATTTCACCGATGTGCGGGACCGGAATAGATACCTCCTTCGTGTTGATCAATACCTTCGGGATCCTGGGTTTCTTCGAAGGGATGCAATCAGAGCCTGTCGGGCTGACCATTGAACACAAACCCGGCTGGCTGGTTGGTACGGCTCTTATTCCTGATGAGAACGGAATCTTTTATGCAGAGAGTTATGACCGGCTGGCCGATTCTCCTTTTCTGACCGGCAACCTCACGGCAGACAGCACGAAGGTGAACGGAATTGACG
>CAZPWZ010000478.1:0-2592 GCA_964590675.1 uncultured Draconibacterium sp. | reverse complement strand
AATCCGTCACCCTTGATGTTTTCCTTCAAGATATCAGACTCTTTTTTTGCCTTGAGATAAGAAGCTTCCGAAGCTTCGAACTCAGGACGGGAAACCAGGTTGCTTTTGAGCAGGATGGTATTCCGGTCATAATCCTGTTTGCTTTTCTCGTAATTCTCCCTGGCATTGAGTAATTGTGTTTCGGGATTACCTTCCGAAAGTCCTTGCCCGGTAACCGAAGCGACGAGCGCACCTTTTTCAATCCGGATGCCCGGATTGATCGATTTACTAAAGGTCACAACGCCTGAATTTTTGGCGATGACCATGGTGCTGCCCGATGCAGAAGGAGTAATTTTACCGGCAGTGCGAATCACACCGTGAAAAGGCATCTCCTGAACCTTTTCGATGCCAAAATCAGTTTTCCAGGCCTGTTCCTTCAGAAAGACAATGGACCCGCCTGAAAATGGCTTTGCCCCGGCAAATGCTTTCTCCTGGTCGGCAAACACTTCCACTCCCTGGATCAAAAAGGTGTCGACTGTCGAATTATCGGCAAAGAGAAACATCAGGTCAAATTTCCCGGTATCTTCCGGGGTTAAGGTTGCCCTGTAAATCCCCGGGTTTTCCGAAACCCCGACAGGTTTGCTTTCGATTTTCCTGTTTCCGGCAAGCATCACTGTCATTTGACCGGTAGTCATGGGTTTATAATTATTGAGTGCCGTCACATGGGTGCCGAATCTCGAAGACTGGCCTTTGATCAGCGGATCAAATTCAACAAACAGTTCGTAATTGTTGGTGAATATGGTATGGGATTCCGCCAGCAGCTCCCGGGCATGATCCTCGGTTTTGGGGGCTGAACAGGAGTACATAAATATGACGGCCCATAAAAAAATGAATCTTTTCATGTTGAAAAAATTAATTGTAAATATTAAGAAAACAGGAAGAGATAAAAGCATCAGGCCAATGGAGGCGCCCGAAGACCGCAGGAGCGTGTTATCCCCTCAATTATCGGAATAACAGATTGATTGGTACTGAGTGGTTTCTGTAATAAGTCGGGTGGACTGAATTCCGGCTTTTCCGTTAGTATCGCCGGAATAAGTGCCATTTGACTGACTGGCTTGGATTGCTGGTACTGATAATGAATTATTTCTGATGCGGATGAGGCCGGATGAGTAGTATGGATCCCGGTAAAAAAATGAATATGGTCGTCCTCGTGATGATTTTCAGGGACAACGGTCACACCTTCCTCTGCGCCTAAAGAGTGATGATGTGGAATAAGATCATGCCAAAGCAGCAGCGCAAATGCGAATAATAAGAAGAAGGCTATTTTTTTTCTCGCAGGCAATTCAGCTGATTTTTACAAAGATAGTATTTTTGTTTAAGGCCCTCCATGACGCATTAAAATTACAGTCTTACGGCGCAAACTGCCTGCAGTGTATACATCCAGTCGGAGGCTTTTCCAAAATTCAACACCTTGAACTCGCCGCCCACCCGCCAGTGTTTTGCCAGCGGATAGAGGTAGGACCCGGAAAACTGGTAATTCGACAGGGACAATATGTTGCTGTTGATCTGGTTGTCGATACCGGTCACCTTGTTGAACATGACCGCGAGCCCTGCCCCGGCGCTTAAGTAGAAATTGTCAATGATGCGCATCCTGACGGTCAGCAGCAGCGGCATGGCCGACATGGTTGCCTGACCTGCAATATCAGTATAGGTCTTGCTTTTCACCTTGTAAAGTCTGTAAAAACCTGATTCCAGTCCAAGGCTCAGGCGATGTTCCGGTTCCCAGAAGAATTTCAGTGATATCCCCACCGAATTGATGGTGGCATTATCCTTCCCTATCTCCAGGGTATTGATATAATGTGCCCAGCCTGCCCCGATAGCAAGCGAGTAGTGATGCCGTTTCACCTTGACGCTGTCGGGAGTCTGTGTGAAAGCCGAACACGACAGCAGCAGGGACAGCACTATTATTAAAACCTCTCTTTTTCCCATGATTCAATTATTGGATGTAATGATAATAGGCGACAACATAGGGGTAGTTTGTGAGAAACCCGTCAAAAATCCCATTTTCGGAATATTCCTTTATCCATGCGGGCTGGTCGATGGTCCAGCACACTGCTAACCGGCCTTCGTCATGCATCTGCTGCACCAGGTCATTCTGGGTGCCCAGGGTCCACCGCGGGCCCCAAACCATGGAATTGACCATGCGAACATCGTCGACGGTCATCTCGCAAAGTGAAGGAATCGTTTGATAATCGGGATAACTCATGAAGTCGTTGAGCACGTCGGTGGAAGGGATGCCTATCACGATCATGATGTCACGGCCTTTAGCCTGTGCCCGGGCGATTGCAGCGGTCTGAATGGGAACCACCTTCGCCATCGTACCTGCATCCCCCTTCATGTCAAGGTAAACAAAGCGCAACAGGGTGCTGTCGATCGTAAAATTCAGCGCCTCCTCCAGCGTCGGTATCGTCTCTCCATGGATCAGCCGGACAAAAGTCGAAAGCTGGGCCCAGGTATAGTTCTCGCTTGGGCCTGCCAGCGGCCCTTTCTGGGTAAGGCGGGTATTCAGGTCGCCATCATGGTAGAGATAGGGCACCCCGTCGCTTGTAAGCC
>CAZPWZ010000477.1:0-2598 GCA_964590675.1 uncultured Draconibacterium sp. | reverse complement strand
CGAGTTTCGGCATGACAATATCTATGGGCATAACGGTAACTCCTTAGTCCTGATACTGGGCAAGCAGCGGTTCTTCCAGCATCTCCTTCAGGGTTCTCATGAACTTGCCGGCTTCTGCTCCGTCAATCGCCCGGTGATCATAGGTCAGATTCACCGTCATCATCGGACGGACGACAATTTGTGCAGCCATGACGACGGGCTTGTCAATGATGGCGCCAACAGCCAGGATCGCATTTTCAGGCTGATTAATAATGGCTGTAAACGTCTCCAGGCCGAACATTCCCATAGCCGAAAGCGTAATGGTTCCGCCCCGGATATCATCGGGAAGAAATTTGTTTTCCTTACCCTTTTTAATCAGTTGAACCCGTTCCGAAGCAATCTGACCGTAGCTCTTTTTGTTGATGTCGCGAATCACAGGGACGATAAGGCCTTCATCCAAGGCCATGGCCATCCCCATGTGGACATCCGGAAGAAATAAAACCCCCTTATCTGTCCAGCGGGTGTTGATGACCGGATGGTTGAGCAGGGCGGCGCCTGTGAGCTTCATGATGATATCGGTAATAGTGATCCGCACTCCCTGTTTCTTTTCGATATGGGGCAGTAAAACTTTTCTCAGCTCCTGAATCCTCGTGGCATCGATTGTGTTGCCCATGTAGGCCTGTGCCGCTTCGACTTTGCTTGCCAGCATCTTTTTAGCGATTGTGCGACGCATCCCAGTGAACGGTGCAACATGTCCTTCCACCGGAGGAGTGAAAGCCGCCTGATCTGCCGGAGCGCTAGCAGTGCCGGTGGATGATGCCGAGGGGATCACTGACCGTTTTTCAGCGGCCTTTTCCTGTGACTGCTCCACATCTATCCGGGTAATGCGCCCGGCTGGCCCCGACCCCGTTATATTGCCAAGATCAAGACCCAGTGCTTTAGCCATTTTCTTCGCCAGGGGCGTTGACTTGACGCGACTATCGGCAGTCCGCGCAGGCGCCACTGAAACAAGTTTGTCAGATTTCCGCATGACCGTGTCCCGTTGCATTACATCACCCCCTGCCTGCTTATTTCCCTTTGAAGGTCGGTTTTCGTTTCTCCAGGAACGCCCCGGTCCCCTCCTTCATGTCTTCCGTGCTGAAGCAGACAATACAGTTTTTTTGAGAATATTGGATAGCCTGCTCCAGAGGAAGGTCCATCCCGATTTCCACTGCGTCCTTGCACATCTCCACGGCAATAGGAGCATTCGCCATAATCTTGACCGCCATCTCTTCGGCAGCCTTCATGGCTTCTCCCCTGGGAACCACCTTGTTTACAAGCCCGATCTTCAGAGCCTCTTCCGCTGTAATCGTATCGCCCGTCAGCAGCAGTTCATAGGCCTTGCCCTTTCCGATTAGACGCGGAAGACGCTGGGTTCCACCGGTTCCGGGAATAATTCCCAATTTCACTTCCGGCAGGGCTAGTTTTGCACCTTCGACGGCAATCCGGAGCGAACAGGAGAGGGCCAGTTCCAGCCCGCCACCCATCGCCAGACCATTTATGGCGGCAATGACGGGTTGTCTCAATTTTTCCAATTTGGCATGGTTTTGCAAGACCCCTTCATTCCATCGCAGGATGGCCATCGGAGTCATGATGCTCAGTTCGCGGATGTCGGCGCCAGCCTGAAAACCCTTTCCTGCCCCTGTGAGGATCAACACCCGGATCTCCTCATCTTTGTTCACTTTATCCAGAGCGTCGCTGAATTCATTGATCAACTCCTGGCTGATGGCATTGAACACCTCCGGCCGGTTCAGGGTGATATATCCGATGCCCTCTTTCTTCTCCAAAATAATCGTCTTGTAAGCGTTCATATCGATCTCCTCGGTCCCTCCCATGGAAAATCACCAGCAAACCTGTCCGCCATCGATAACAATGCAGGATCCGGTCATGAAATTGGAAGCCGGAGAGGCTAAATAGACGGCCAATCCTTTCATGTCTTCCAGGCGCCCCAACCTGTTCATGGGAATATTTTTCCTGATGATCTTCTGCCCGGCTTCAGTGTCAAAAAAATGCGTATTCATTGGGGTTTCAAAATAGCCGGGCTGGATGGCGTTGACCTGAATGTTATAGCGAACCCATTCAAGGGCCATCACCTTCGTCAACTGCTTAACGCCGCCCTTGCTGGCGCAGTAAGCGGACATGTTCGGGAAAATGATATCCGCCCCGATGGAGGCCACATTGATGACCTTGCCCCCGGCGCCCTGGGCAACCATCTGCCTGGCCACCGCCTGGGTCAGAACAAAAATGCCCCGCAGGTCTGTTGCCACGGTTGCATCCCAATCCTCCTCCGTCATCTTCAGTATGGGTTTTTCACTGCCGCCTACGCCGGCGTTATTGACCAGGATGTCAATATGCCCGAATTTTTCGATGACCTCTTTCACCAGGATGTTGCCCTCTTCGGTGCTGGTGATATCCAATCGGTGAGGATAGGTCGGCACACCCGTTCGATCGGCAATTTCCCTGCAGGCGTCTTCCAACAGGTTCATTCTCCTTGCGGACAGAACAATGGTCGCACCTGCATCGGCCAATCCTTCAGCAATACCGCGACCGATCCCGGTAGCCCCGCCTGTAACAATGGCC
>CAZPWZ010000476.1:0-2599 GCA_964590675.1 uncultured Draconibacterium sp. | reverse complement strand
CCACGATGTTCGAGTCCATCAGGTAGTATTTGAATCGCATTGCCCTGGCAAATGAAGAATCCGGGACCTTTTCCATGCGGATGTAGGTGATTTTGGATGCCACATCCGACAGCGTGAAATCCCTGGCATTGTTAAGGTTTCCGGCAATATCGATCACCACCGGGGGACGGGAGGGATCGACAGAACGATCTTCTGTGAACCTGAAGCCGGGAGGGAGTTTTTTCAGCGAATCGGCCAGCCTGTTTTCACGGTCAGCACGCTCAGCCTCCTCTTTTTCTTGGAGCAGGATCTCTGCCGAAAGTTTTTTCTCATCGGATCTAAGGCGGTTTTCCTGGCAGGAGAGGCCCATTAATCCGACACCCAGGATAAATAGGAATTGGTTGAATCTGTTATTCCTGAGGATATTAGTGAATAGGGGTCGCAACATGATGAAAGATGTTATTCGTATCTGAGCAATTCAACCGGATTCCGGGTGGCCATCCGCCAGTTTTGCCAGGTGATGGTCAACAGGGTAATCAGGAAGGTGAGGATCCCGGCAAAGGCAAAGATCCACCAGCTCAGGGTTATCCTGAAAGCAAAACTTTCAAGGTAACGGTGCATGAAATACCAGGCAAGAGGGCAGGCCACTGCAAATGCAATGGCTATCCACATCAGGTAGTACTTTGAAAACCGGGAAAGGATGGTCAGGCTTGTGGCTCCATTGACTTTGCGGATGCCAATCTCCTTTGTTTTCAGCTCTGTTGCTGAGATGACAAGGCCCAGCATCCCGACACATGCAAGGAATATGGCCAGCAAGGAAAAAAGCAGGAAAAGGAATCCCCTTCGCTCGTCCGGATTGTACGATTTTCCGAAGTCATCGTCAAGGAAACTGTACTGGAAAGGTTGGGCATTGGTCATCCTGCTCCATTGATCCTGGATAAAGGTAACGGTTCTTTTTGTTTCGCCGGGACTGAGTTTCACCACAGCCAGGTTTCCCCGGCCGGTGAGGTTGGCGATCATCATCGGCTGAATTTCCTGGTACAGTGGCTGAAAATTGAAATCCCGGACCACCCCGATGATTTCGGCGATAACATTTTCTCCGTTTTCCTGCGTTTCAAAGATGATCCTTTTGCCAACAGGCTCTTTCCAGCGATATTTTCCGGCGGCCTTCTCATTGATGACCGCTTCAAGATCGCCGGTCGTTCTTCCTCTGGTGAAATTTCTTCCGCTGACGAGGTTAAGATCCAGTGTTTCCAGGAATTCCTGGTCGGCAAGCATGGTATGCAATAAATAGGACTCCGTTCCCGGGCGTCCTTCAAGACCATAGTTGGTAGGTTCAAAATGCCGTCCCGGCACCGTACTTGCAAAGGATACCCCGAGCACCCCCGGATTTATTTTCAATGATTCCGAAAACGCTTCCTGGCTTTCCCCGAGTGCCCGCGCTCTCTCAATCAGCAAAACATGATCCTTGGAAAAACCAAGTTCTCTTTTATTCATGAAACGCAATTGCAGAAAGATGGTGGTGGTGGCGATGATCAGCCCGATGGAGATGATGAACTGGAGTGTAAGCAAGAAGAGGCTGAGCCGGGACCTTCCCGTTGTTGTGCCCGACTTTTTGCCCAGGATACCAGCCGGGTTGACGGATGAGAGTTGAAAAGCAGGAAACAGACCCGATATGATGCCAACCAGAAAGGTAATGGCAAGGGAAACAAGGAAGAGCCAGGAGATACCTGAAAACCTGATAACGGTTCCCAGGTAGTGGTTGAAAAACGGGATCGAGCTTTTCAGGATGATTAAAGCCAGCAGCAGCGCGGCAAAACTGATCATCATGGATTCAACGAGAAATTGCCTGACCAGGGAGCCTTTTCTTGCCCCCATGGCCTTTCTGACCGATAGTTCCAAAGTTCTTTTTATAGAACGGGCCATCGATAAATTGATGAAATTGATGCATGCAATGACCAGGATGAGTATTGCCAGGATTGAAAAGAGGATGACGTTTTTCAGACTTCCGAACCTCAGCATCAGGCCGTCCAAACCGGGGATGCCTTCCATGTTGTGGTGCAGGTAAACGCTTCGCAGGGGGGCGAGATGAAAGCTGATCTGTTTGTTTTTATCTTTAAAAAACTCGGCAGCAGGCTTTCCTGTTTCCTTCTCCAGCCACGGCCCCATTTGTTTCAGAACAAAATCCGGGAATTTTGCTTCAAGTTTTTTTTCATCATATTCTTCGGGCAAGGTGAGATAGGTTTGGAGGCAGCCATCACCCCAGCCAGTTCCGGTGTAATCGCCGGGAATCAAAAAATCGAAAAAAAAGTGCGAATTTGAGGGCAATTCGCTGACCACACCGGTGATTTCGTAATTTGTTCTGGTGTCGAAAAGTATCGGTTTACCAATTGGGTCTGCATTTCCGAAGAATTTGCGCGCTATTTTTTCTGTAATGATGATGGTGTTGGGTCTCCGCAATGCATCCTCCGGATTTCCCGGAAGGAAGGGAATGGAAATACAATCAACCAGGAAGAATCCGGCATTGGCAATGTTGGTCCCATAAATTTTCTAATCCTGAAACCCCCCGAAACCATTTCTTTCCAGAACCAAATTCCTTTTATATCCCCGTACCCCGGGG
>CAZPWZ010000475.1:0-2601 GCA_964590675.1 uncultured Draconibacterium sp. | reverse complement strand
GTCAGTCATGCCCTGTAGGCTCCATGCAGTGCATCGGGCAGGTCGGACAAGGGAATGCCGCGCATCAGTTCGAGCGTTGCCTGTTGATATCCGCGGGCAGCTGAGAGATAGTCAATCCCAAGGTATTCTGGAACATGCAAACCCACCCCTCCTAAAAAACCCGTAAAATAATCTGACCAGGAAATGGCCACAGCAATATTTCCGATAGCATATTCCATGATGAGATCCCATCCGATGATCCAGGCGATCAACTCACCAAAACTGGCATAGGCATAAGTATATGCGCTTCCGCTGATCGGGATGATGGAGGCAAATTGCGCGTAACACAGGGCCGAGAAGGCACAGGCCATGGCTGTAAAAAGAAAAAGCAGCGATACCGCCGGCCCCCCGCTTGAGGCGGCAGTTCCGATTGTTCCGAAAATTCCCGCCCCTATTACGGCCGCGATGCCAAGTGCCGTCAGATCGAAAACATTCAGGCTCTTTCTTAGCTCCGACCGCTCCCCTTCCCGGTTATGTGCATCCTGGAGAATGTGATGTATTGATTTCTTCCGGAAAAGGCGGGAGTCTGACACTGAAAATTTTTTGATAAAGGTAAAATATTTTATGGTTAGGTAATCGATTAGTAGATGAAGACGCGGGACACGGGATGCGGGACATGGGACTCGGGACACGGGACACGAGACACGGGACAGGGACACGGGACGCAGTTTGGATCGCAGATGGAAAGACCCGCAAAGTTGATTTTATTTGTAATTTCGCAACAAAACTAACGCATGAAAATAGCTGTAATGGGTGCGAGCGGCAAAACGGGTATCCTGATTGTATACCAGGCGCTGAATCAAGGCCATCAGGTCACGGCATTTGCCCGCAATCCATCGAATGTCACCATTCAACATAACAACCTCCGTGTCATCCAGGGCGATATTCTTGAACCCGAAAAGGTCAAAATGGCTGTTGAAGGCCAGGATGCGGTACTCTGCGCACTGGGCTTCGACAAGAACAAGCCAAACACTGTATTATCCGATGGCACAAGGAATATCCTGGAGGCCATGGAATCAGCAGGTGTCAGAAGATTCATCTGCATGTCGTCGGCCGGAATACTTGGTAACGACGGTGGATTCTGGTTCGGAAAGATCATCATGCCGCTTTTCCTCGGACATGTATTTGCGGACAAGCGCCGGCAGGCCAGGATCATACAGGAAAGCAACGTGGAATGGGTGATCGTTCGTCCAACAGGTCTGACCGATGCACCCAAAACCAATACATACAAGGTCACGCCAGGCATTCCGACTTCAAAAAGCATTCCCCGGGCCGATGTTGCCGATTTTATGATCAAACTGGTGAAAGACAAGCAGTACGACGGCACCATGCCGGCACTGTCAAGTTATTAAGGGAATCACACGTGAACTAACTGCATAAACTCTCGATAAAACCAGTAACAAATGGACCTGGAATTTAGAAATTCATTTCTTCAGAAATGGGCCAAGTATTTTGGGGATAGTGCGCTTCCCATTACATTTTTCTATGCCGACGATCCCGGTATGGTCAGCCTTGCCAATGTCCCCAGGGATCACAGCTGCATCGTTTGTGAACTGGCCATCGTTCGCAACGGTAAACCACTCGCGTGGAACGTGCAATCAATCAGTTGCGGGGGTGCCCGCCGTAATCTCGGGTATACCAATGAAATGCGGCCTGATTTCGAATACTTTCTTTCTCATGGAATTCCCGGCAAGGTTGAAGGTGAACGATATATAAAAACACCTGAAATGGTCAAAACCTTCCTGGAAAACACACGCTGCATTCCCGCCAAAGGCCGTTATTTAATCTTTAAACGTTTTGACCAGCTAACCCCCCAGGATGACCCGATCGCGGTTATTTTTTTTGCTAAACCCGACGTCCTCTCCGGGCTATTTACCCTTGCCAATTTTGACCAGCCTGACGGGGATGGGGTGATAGCCCCATTTGGATCGGGGTGCGGATCCATCGTGTACCAGCCAATTCTGCAGCAGGGAAAAGAAAATGCAAAGGCGGTCCTGGGAATGTTTGATGCTTCGGCACGGCCTTGTGTGCCAAAGGATGTACTTTCATTTGCTGTGCCCATGAAGAAATTTGAATCGATGGTCGGCAATATGGATGAGAGTTTCCTGATCACCGAAACCTGGGATACCGTGAAAAAAAGGTTGTAAATAAGGCAAACGGTTGAATTTTGTGCCTGACTTGTTCAATACCCGCTGCACACGTCGAACAAACGTTCAATCGCAGCTTTATCCTGTGAGAACTGGCACTTCACCTCGACCCCATGTTCGAAATACTTACCGGTGATGTCCCTCACCACATCTGAAAGCGCTAAAAACAGGGGTGTTGCAGCTCCCTCAGCAGGCGATTCCGAGCCGCCGAAACCAAATGCATTGCTGAGTTTTGAATTGACATCGCCCGGGTGACATGAATTTACCATGATCCCATGTAATTTCAACTGCCAGGCAAAGGCCACGGATAACATGCGATTGACCTGCTTTGCCTGGCGATATGCCGCATCATTATCGTAGGGTCGTTTTTTGAATTCAGGATCATTCAGGTTCAGGCCCCCTGCCCAGTAACTGG
>CAZPWZ010000474.1:0-2607 GCA_964590675.1 uncultured Draconibacterium sp. | reverse complement strand
CCTGCTGAAACCCCCGAAGCCCTGCAGCTCCGGAGATCGGAGAAGGAGGCTTTCCACAGGGCTGTCGTATCTGTTAATCCCAAAGAGATTACCGGTTGGGTGAGGGAGGCCATGAAGTACAGGGAACAACGGTTTGCGCTGGTGGCCCCGGTATTTGCCACCTACGAAAAGGAGTTGCAGCGAACGGAAGGGTTGTCGGATTACATCGAGCGTGTGGCCCGGGGGCTCGATCCCCTCAACGCTTCGAATATAACCAATGGCATTGCCCCCGCGGGGGGGGGGGGGCTGGGGTATGTTGAAGGCCGGGGGATCGCCATGATCCTGGATAAACCGGATCCGGGGTGGAAACCGGTTCTGGAAGCAAACGACAGTCTTTACCTTGAAGATATCCTGAAAAAGGCGACCGATGATCTGCCTTACGAATCTAAAAATTTTTCAGCCAGTGAGCTTGCACAGCTTCAATCGGATGCCAATCTTGGTTTCATCCAATGGCAGGAGAAAAAGCAGCAGGAAATGAAGCAATTCAACGAACAGCCCGGTTTCCGCGTCGAAATTGATGCATCATCAAAACCGCTTGTCATCCGGATATTTGAACCGCTCGAAATCGAAATCCTGGATGATGGCACTGTTTATCACCGGCTGATTTTTTCGGCGGGCAATGATGCCGGATCACTGCGGATAATGAATCATCCATGCATCACCGGGTTTGACAATTCGCTGCGGGTTACCAGGGTACTCATCCATGGACTTGAAAAAGAACCTGAGATCAGTGAACCCGGGAAACCAGTGAAGATGAAGGAGGGTGGTTCCACGGTTGAATTGAAATACACCCGGGTGAATAAAGCCGGATCGTCCTGGATTATTGAACTTTAATAAACCAATTAAAACCAATCCATCATGAAAAACATGTTGATTTTATCCCTGCTTGCCTTTGTTTTTTTCGGAACGCCAGTGAAGGCGCAAACCAGGCAAGACAGTCTTGCAGTAGAAAAAGCCTGCCGCGACTATGTGGAAGGCTGGGCTACCGGCGACGCCGACCGGGTTGCCAGGGGAGTATCGCCCGAACTGGTCAAACGAACTGTTGGAAAGGACAAGGAAGGGGTGTGCTATACCAACAATATGAGCGCATCCTTATTGTTAATAGCAACCAAAGGTAATAAAGAAGGGGTCAGGGGTAAGGACCTGGAGCCTGACAAACCCTTCAAGCTGGATGTCACGATCTATGACATGACCGCGGACTTTGCCCTGGTCAAGACCGTGAATACCAAGTACGGTTTTTTTGATTATTGCCAGCTGGCCCGGTTCAACGGGGAGTGGCGGATATTCAACGTGCTATGGGGATGGTTGCATTGATTATTTCTTGCCGAAGATCTTCCATCCAACCGACACCACGAACATCTGGTTTCTTGCATCGTAGGTGGTGGTTGAAGTTCCGAGTGACTCCACATCGGTAAGGAGCTGATTGAGTCCATACTGATACCTGACATCGACTTTCAGGAAGAGGAAATCGATACCGGTCCCTCCAAGCACGTACCAGTTCGCCGAGTTGATGTTCGCCTCCTTGATCGGGCCGGCGAGGTCCTCCTGATCTGTGATCTTTTTGTTCACCGTGAATGATGCCTGGGGACCCAGCTCAATCCGCCAGGTGATAAAGTCGGAATGGATGATTTTAAAACCCAGCAGGACGGGAATGTCGAAACTTCCGATGGTAACCTTCTGTTTCCAGCCGCTTGTGGTAAGGTTTCCTTCGTTGGAAAATACAGCTCCGCTCATGCTGTATTGTAATTCCGGGGCTACGTATAAACGCTTTCCGAACCTTGAAAAAATGCCAACATGGAACCCGCTGTTAAAATCTGATTTGATGGAGTCGACATTGGTCGACAATTTATTTGCATTGTAACCTACTTTAATACCCAGCGCAAACTGGCCGTAGGCGAGGTCTGCCGCAAACAGGGCAATGACGAAAAAGAGGATAATTTTTTTCATAATATGTTTTTTAGTTAATGGTTGCATTCGATATAAACTAAAGCAAAATTAACAATGATTTTTATATCCCACTCAAAATCTCTGTTCAAGCCAGAAAACGATTGAAAAAATCAGAAATTTATATTTTTTTTATTGTCACCCTGCGGTTCTGTGTCCTGCCTGCAGCTGTTTTATTATCGGCAATGGGTTTCGATGCGCCATAACCGAGGGTTTCCATTCTGCCGGCATCCACACCCCGTTTAACAATCTCATCTTTGATCGCTTGAGCTCTTTTTTCTGAAAGTGTTTGATTCATGTCCTCTTTGCCTGTGTTATCCGTATGTCCTTCGATCATGATCCGCATATTCTCATGTTCTTTCAGGTAGTTTGTGATCTGGTCAATGATTGGATAGCTCTCTGCTTTGACCATGGATTTTCCAATGTCGAAATTGATTCCATAAACATCAATAAATCCTTTTGTATCAAGGTCTTTTAACAAACCGCTATCCGATGGCACCGGTGGTGACACCGGAACCTTCTTTATATAAGGCTCACCTGAAATGGCCAGTCTGAAACCAAAATCAAGGGCGCTGTTATAAGGAAATTCCTTGTTACGGTATTATGGCCTAATACGTTCGTCCT
>CAZPWZ010000473.1:0-2617 GCA_964590675.1 uncultured Draconibacterium sp. | reverse complement strand
TTACTGGATGCGGTCATGGAATGGGGCCGGTCGAAAGGAATGGACGGCATCCACGGTCCGCTCGGTTTTTCGGATATGGACAATGAAGGGATGCTGATCAAGGGTTTCGAGGAATTGGCGACCCTGGCCTCCATTTATAACTATCCCTATTATGTGGAGCATATGGAGAAACTGGGATTCGAAAAAGCCGCCGATTGGGTTCAGTATGAATTCGATATTCCTCCCACGATTCCTGAAAAGGTTGACCGGCTTTCGCTGCTGGTTCAGGAAAAATATAAACTGCGACTGATAAAAGCCAAAAAATCAAAGGAGCTGTTGCCCTATGCCCCAAAGATGTTCCAGACCCTGAATGAAGCTTTCAGCGATTTATACGGGTATACGGCGCTGACGCAGAAGCAGGTAGATATGTATGTGAAGACCTATTTCGGTTTTGTCCGTCCTGAGTTTATCTCTTTTGTAGTTGATGAGAAGGATGATGTGGTAGGATTTGGCGTATCATTGCCTTCCCTGACCAGGGCCTTGCAAAAATGCGACGGAAAGTTGTTCCCGTTCGGTTTCCTATACCTGCTAAGGGCTATGAAAAAGAATGATATCATTGACATGTACCTGAACGGGGTACGTCCCGACTATCATGCAAAGGGGGTCAATGCATTGTATTATAACGAGATGCACCGGGCTTACATCAAATACGGCATTAAAAAAGCAGTCACCAACCCGCAGCTCGAGGACAATGCCAAGGCCCTGACGATATGGAAGAATTTCAACGGCAGGCAGCATTTGACGAGGCGTTGCTGGAAGAAACATTTTTTGAATGACAAGTGACAATTGGTTAATAACAATTTAAGATTTACGATTTACGATTTACGATTTGTGCCAAATGCCTAATGCCTAATGACAGGACGTGCCGGAAACTTTACAAAAGCGTGATGGAACCTAATGGAAAGTGAAGGAACGTGATGGAAGCATGACTGATGGTGACAAAGAATATTCCGGCTGAAGGATGCAGGAGAGGTGATACGGACAATGAAAAACATTTTAAATGCAGAACGTTTTAATAACCGGCGCCAGTGGGTTTATTGGCAGTTTTCTGGTTGAAGAGGGTTTGAAGCAGGGTTACCAGGTGTATGCCGGGGTGCGCAGGTCAAGTTCTCGTGAATATCTTCAGGATCCGAAAATCAAGTTCCTTGAATTCGATTTCTCGACCCGTGAAAAGGTGAAGGAGACCCTGGAAGAGTGCCGTAAAAAGGAACTCCGCTTCGATTACATCATCCACAATGCAGGCTTGACCAAAGCCAAGAAGAAAGAGGATTTTCACAATGTTAATTGCCGCAATACCATTAATTTCATTGAGGCCCTGGTTGATACGGAGATGGTTCCCGAAAAGTTTTTATTCATCAGCAGCCTGGCCGCTTTTGGCCCGGGCGACCCGGTTACCGGCGACCCGGTCCGTTTAAGTGATCAGCCTAAACCCATCGAATTATATGGGAAAAGCAAGCTTGATGCTGAACAGTATATCATGGGCCTGAAAACTTTTCCCTGGCTCATCCTCCGGCCAACCGGCGTTTATGGACCAAAGGAGAAAGATTACTTCGTCTTTTTCCAAACAATTAACCGGGGCATGGAACCCTATATCGGCTTCAAAAAACAGGTACTTACCTTCATCTATGTGCGCGACCTGGTTCGGCTCGCATTCATGGCACTGACATCGGCTCATGTCCAAAAAGGCTGGTTTGTCTCTGATGGAAAGGAATATCCTTCGGAATTATTTGCCGGGATTACCAAGAAAGCGCTGGGGAAAAGGACGGTTCGCTTCACGGTTCCGCTTTTCATTGTCAGATCTATCGCCACCCTGGGTGAAAGTGTTGCGGGACTATGGGGTAGCATTCCCACATTGAATACCGATAAATACAAGGTTTTAAAGAGCACCAACTGGCGCTGTGAATTTGAACCGCTTCAACGGGATTTAGGATTTCAGGCGGAATATGACCTGGAAAAAGGTGTTGCAGAAACGCTGGCCTGGTATAAAAAGGAGGGATGGCTGTAAATGGACAATTTAGAGGTCAGAATGGTCTCTTCAAGGAAGGGGTTGAAACAGTTTGTTGTTTTTCCATTTTCCCTCTATAAAAATAATCCTTACTGGTGCCCCCCGCTTACATTTGATGAACTCAATACCCTCCGGAAGGACAAGAATCCTGCCTTTGCCTATTGCGAAGCCGAATACTGGATGGCTTACCGTGGCGAACAACCTGTTGGCCGCATCGCAGGCATTATAAATCACAAGGAAATTACGCACGGGCATGCTTCCCTGGTACGGTTCGCCTGGATTGACTTTGTGGATGATCCGGAGGTTTCGCGTTTGCTGGTTGAAACGGTCATGAAATGGGGCCGGGACAAAGGGATGACGGGCATTCATGGCCCGCTGGGATTCACAGATATGGATCCGGAGGGCATGCCGACCGAAGGATTCGATCAGATCTCCAGCCTGGCGGCGATCTACAACTTTCCCTATTACAATGAGCATATGCTGAATCTGGGATTCAGAAAGGCGACCGACTGGGTTCAATTTGAGATCAGGGTTCCTGCTGCCATTCCTGAAAAAGTTGAGCGCATGACCCGG
>CAZPWZ010000472.1:0-2621 GCA_964590675.1 uncultured Draconibacterium sp. | reverse complement strand
TTATCAGGGAATCCCCAGGCCGGGTTCCTGATGAATGTCAGTTTTGTTCCTGTTAGTCCCATCGTGATTATCGGATCAACAATATTCTCGGTTTTATAGGTACCGTTGTCAAGGAAATATGAATGTGTTGCACTGCTGGCCTGGTATGCGAACCCTTCAGGCAGGGTAAACGTCATGGTATCGATCACACAGTAAGGCCGCACCTCGTTTGGAAATCCATTATCCCCGCCGCATGCATCCAGGGTCCTGTATACCAATGCTTCGTAAAGAAAGGCATTACAGCCTTCAATAACAATTTGCTGGTAGTTTGTACTGGTTATGAGTGGCAGATTACTCCCAAGAACCGTGAATGAAGCGCCTTTGTCGTTGCAGTATGTCTCGATATCCTGGTTTTTCCAATAAAATTCAGCCCTTAATCCCGGGATGGTCCTCCATTCGAGCTGGGCGATGTTTTTAATCCTGCCATAAACTGTATAATAAAGTGAATCGCCTGCCGAAAAAGTTATACCAGCGAGGCATCCCCCTGTGTTGGTAAGATTGCCAAAATAGGCCGAGTAAACTGAAGTAGTTCCGTCTGAAATCAGGGGTGTCAGGTTTGTACACAGGATCCAGGTGGCTGTTTCATTATCGTAAAAACGTAATGTGTCAGCGACATAATCGAAAAACAATTGATTGCCCCACGTCCCTCCGATGGCATTGTGCTTCAGCTTAAAAAACAGACTGTCAACCGGTCCGTTCAACCGGCCTGTTGCAGTAAGCCTGATGGTATCCCTCGACAAGGCGTGGTCAAGCCTGATCCCGGGTGTTGTGGGGGCTGTCCTGGTAGTACAACGGTCATCGGTCCAGCCCATCGTTTTCCGCTGCAGATTAAACGATGAGATTGAAGGGTCAGGGCAATTACCCGTAGGACACTGAATCCCGAAAACCGGAGAATTATCGCACCAGTATGTAAAATACCGGTCAATGTAGTTCTTTGTATCGCACCAGAACTTGAGTTCGGCATGAATGGTTGCAGTTGACGCGTGGGGAATTTAGCATTTTGCCACAACCGGTACCCTGAATAGTCCGCCACTCAGGATACGGCTTTTATTAAGATTGTATTTTGCCGTATCACCTATGATAACAGGGGGCCCCATGCTAATCCCCTTGAATGTTGCTGTATAACCGTTGGCAATTATTACACCCGGGGGAAGTACCACTTTGTAAACTACCGAATCAAAGGGACAACCATCATTATTTACTGCGGTGGTTGTGTTTACCGAATGTTCGAACCACACCGGCTGAAGGTCATAAAGATCCGGTGGAATTGCAGTTTGAACCGAAGTGGTATTGTAGGTCATTAATTGATTGACATTGGTATTGGGAACCCAGTTCACCCCCGAGGAGACATGGCACTGATTGCTGAACTGGTAACCATACCTGAAGCCCTGCCATGCCGAGTTTGTCCAACCCTGGCCGCAATTTTTACCAACAGGTATGGAGCCGACAGCCTGGGTCCAGCTGTAATAGGTATGTGCCTTGATCGTAAATGATTGTCCAACAGGCAGATCATCGAAAAAACCATCCCCGTCCATATCCGCAAGTCCATTACCTGAACCGTCCGGATCAAATGGAAACTTCAGCTGGGTATAAAAGGCATACTGCCCGTTTATCGAACCTATCCCATAATTATATCCTGCCAGAAGGTAGTTACCATTCACCGAAAATGAATCTATCTTATTGATCCAGTTTGCATTAGGATAATAAGTTGATCCCCCTGACGAAAATCCCGAGAGGATGGTCAGGTCAAATACCGTTCCTCCGGATCCCGAACCGTTGTTGTTTACTGTGAATTCAACATAACCCGAATTGTCGATAAATCCCCAGCTCTTGCGGTTGGGAGTGAATGCCAGGGCAATATCAGGGCTTCCTGCCGCGGGAGATACAGATGGAAATGCCGAATAGAAATTACAAATCTGTGAATAACAACCCCAGGCGGCTTTCAGGGTTGACTGCCCATTGGTACATCCCGCTAATTTGACTGTTTCTGAAATGATGATCGATTCCCCGGCGTCAAATTTTCCATTCCCTCCCGGAAAATCAGCACCCGTCAGCAGGATGGTGTCCACCAGCACCGGACCCGGGCCCGGATCAGTATGCAGCGTTCCAAGGTTCGTCCCGGTAACCTGGATATCTGTTGTGTGCTGATCAATCAGATACAGGGTATCGAGGCTGGCATTCAGTCCCTGCTGAATGATGGTAACATCACGGGTAATTGTTGAATTGACCAGTATTACAGCCGCATTATTGGTGATGGATGTGATAACCGGTGATGGAAAATAGAAATTCTGCAGCGGCGGATCCGTGCCTGAATAATTTGAACTGTTATACGATACAAGGTACTCAAAGTTGATGGTATTGGAATATCCGCATGTCAGCTTTGCATTGTAGCTGATGGCATGCGCCGTGTTATTAAGAATGCCCGGAAGCAGAAAAACCGGTTGATTAAGGTTTGCAATGTTCAGTTCCGTTGCACCGGAGATCGTTCCCGGGGAATATCTTACGGATGGTGGTAAATCAAGTGTGAGTATGGCACCGTTCATTGTGCCTCCTGTGGTATTTGCGATTAGGAAGGAAAACGT
>CAZPWZ010000471.1:0-2630 GCA_964590675.1 uncultured Draconibacterium sp. | reverse complement strand
AAAGATACAACAAATCCTTGATGAATCAGCAATTCAGTGACCAGAAACAATATCACAGGGACCAATTTTATACTTTTTTCCGATAAATACCTATCAGGTAACCGCTGATGAATTTGGAATTGAACCTCCGCAGAAATTGCATCCGGAAGGAAAACAACACCATCAGGATCCGGATGAAAAAGTAGATCACCTGGTTCCAGGGAGTTTTTACCTCCATCTTCTTCATGTTCAGGGGTTCAAAACCCCCGACATATTCGGTGAATATCGGTTCTAAGGGCAGACTGTCAGCAAACAATTTCCAGGTGGCCAGATCCATGATCTGCATATTGTGTGTTTCCTCAATCGATGGAGCCAAACGGCTTAAAACTTTGCGGTAAACACCACTATAGTTCGGAACCCCGAGCAGGAGAATGCCCCCGGGTTTCAGCAGGTCAAGGTGTTTGGCCACTACATGCAGCGGTTCATCAAAATGTTCGATAAAACCCAATGAATATACAATATCAAATTTGGGAAGATCATTGTTATCGGCAAACAGATCCCTTTCATAAACCTCAACAGGAATACCTGCCTTTGCAAATGTTTCCAGGGTTCGCTCATTGCATATCCTGGAATAATCCAGGGAATGAGCTTCATAACCGAAGCGGCGGGTCAGGTAGAGAAGATATTCACCATAGGCGCCACCAACTTCCAGAATTTTCAACCCTGGCATTGCCGGAAGTGTCTGATCAAAAACCTTCAGAATTTCCCTGATCAGCAGGCTCGTCTTTTTTTCCTTTTTACCAGGCTTTCCTTCCCAGTAATCCTCCCAGAATGTCTGCCCTGTAAGCTTAGGATCCTTCATGGTGATATATCGATTGAGTTTATATTGAATTTAAAAACAGTCAGTATGCTTTAATCTTCTTTGATCGCAAGGATGGTTTCAACAAACGTCGAAATATCGTATTTCGCGCTGAAAATCCGGTAAAGCTCTGCGATCATAGGGAAATGGTCCTCAACACGCATCGTTTTCGAGATCTCTTCGTAAAAAACATTCACGGCAGTTTTTCCTTCGAGCACCAGTTCATGTGAAACGTGTTCGGTGAAAAAACCTTTGCCAATAAGCAGCCCAAGTGTCCGGTTGCGGCTAAGGTCGTTCAGCGCTGTCAATGCAAAGTCGCCGTAACCGCAATAATTGAAAAGGGTAGCCTCATTTCCGCCAAACAGTTTTAAAACCCGCCTCATCTCGCGAAATGCCTTGGTGAGGACCAGGAACCGCAGGTTGGGAGAATTAAACTGGGCATCGACGATACCCAACACAACAGCATAAATGTTTTTGAGGATACTGAGGATTTCCACACCCCGGATATCGGGTGAAAAATCAAGATGGATGTTCGTGTTTTCGAACAGTTCAGGGATGATCGAAATCTGCGCTTCATGTTCATATCCCAGGGTGAAGCCGGTTGGCTGACGGTTAATGATCTCACGGGCAAAACTGGGGCCCTTCATGGTGCACACCGGGTTCGGGAATTCCTGCCTCAGGCATTCAACAATCGTTTGATTTCCACGTCCAAATCCCTTTGCCAGGTTGACGAACAGAAGTTCGGATGAAAGGTGGTCGCGGATTGTTTTCAGATAATCAATCATGACAACCGAAGGAATTGCCAGGAACAGGACCCTGGCTTTTTCCAGCATTTTATCGTCCGTGGTGGCATGCAGCCCTTGGTTCAACCGGAGTGTCGGAAAGTACTTGGAGTTGATCCGGAGATGGTTGATGTCGTCCACTACCTGGGTCTCGATTGAATGAAGAAGGATAGCCTCCTTTCCTGTTTCCGCCAGGATATTGCCAAGCGCAGTTCCAATAGTACCTGCGCCGATGATAGCGATATTAAAGTGTTGATTTTCCATATTTAATTATCTTGTTGTGCTGAAAACAGAATGTGAAAACAGGCTCCGGGTTGCTTGCTGTAGGCAATACTGGCTTCAAGCTGTTCTGCCAGGATCTGAACGATTTGCGAACCCATTGATTTCGTATTTTTCATGATGAAATTCTCCGGTAACCCGATGCCGTCATCACAAATTGTAATGCTGTATTTCCCCCCATCTTCAGGCAAGAGTTTAACTGATATCGTACCGTTACGGTTGCCAGGGAAGGCATATTTAAACGAATTTGTCATTAACTCGTTTATAATCAATCCCATTGGAAGTGCAATTTCAATGCTGAGGGAGCAAGGCCTGATATCGGTTTCAAGCCGGATCCTGTTATTTTTATAAGCGCTGGAAATGATCTGGGTCAGACTCTTCAGGTAGTCGTCAAAAGGAATGGTACTGATATCCTGCGTTGAATATAACTGCTCATGAACCAGTGACATAGTGCGAACGCGAAGCTGAAGTTCATTGAGTGACATACTGAGTTCCTGGTCGTCCGTTTGGTCGCGCTGCATGGTCATCAGACTGTTCAGGATGGCAAAATTATTCTTAACGCGGTTGTGGATCTCCCTGAGTAAAAACTCCTTTTGTCTTGCTTGCTCGGCAAGTTCCTCTTCGTGCTGCATCTGTCCGGAAATATCGCGCACAACCGTTATCAGCTCTTTGATTTCTCCGGTTTCGGATCCCAGGATCGGATTAATATTAGCCTCGGCCCAAAAAATGGA
>CAZPWZ010000470.1:0-2641 GCA_964590675.1 uncultured Draconibacterium sp. | reverse complement strand
CCACAAAGTAGTTTGGGCTGCCGTGGTGGCCAAAGGCAGAGCGACCATTTTCAATGCGGCCTGCGAGCCTTATATCTCGCAACTCTGCACCATGCTGGTTTCCATGGGGGCGCAGATTCAGGGCATCGGTTCAAACCTGCTCACCATCAACGGGGTGAAAGAACTTCACGGCTGTGAGCACAGGCTTTTGTCCGACATGATCGAAGTGGGCAGTTTCATTGGCCTTGCAGCGATGACCGGATCGGAGATAACCATCAGGCAGGTCGACTACGATCACCTTGGCCTGATCCCGGAGGTTTTCAAACGCATGGGCATCCGTTTCGAAAGGCGGGATGATGATATTTTTATCCCGGCGCAGGAACATTATGAAGTTGAAACCTTTATGGACGGCTCTATCATGACCATCGCCGATGCCCCGTGGCCCGGTTTCACCCCCGACCTTATCAGCATAGTCCTCGTTATTGCCACCCAGGCAAAAGGCAGTGTGCTCATTCACCAGAAGATGTTCGAGAGCAGGCTCTTTTTTGTGGACAAGATCATCGACATGGGCGCCAAGATCATCCTTTGCGATCCGCACAGGGCTACCGTGATCGGGCTCGACCATAAGTACCCGCTCAGGGGTATCCGCATGTCGTCGCCCGATATCCGCGCCGGCGTAGCGCTGCTGATTTCGGCACTGTCTGCCGAAGGCACCAGCATCATTGATAATATTGAGCAGATCGACCGCGGGTACCAGGAAATTGACCTCAGGCTGCAAAAACTGGGGGCATCCATCCGCCGTATCCCGGGCTGACAAATTGTCGCGAATCATCAACTGGCAGGTTTTTTGATAATAAACAACACGAAATTAATTTCGAAGATTCTATTGTATGATTGGCAAACGAAACAAGAAAGAGCATAAACCGATGAAAAACACAGAGGCAAAGGCCAGTGCGCAGGAAGAAACCGATCTGCAGGATGTCAAAGACAATACATCGCCCGGAACAGGTGAAGAACCCGTTTCTGCGGCCGATTCAGCACAGGATGTAAATGAACAGGTTTCGGAACTCAATGACCGTTATCTCAGGCTTTACAGCGATTTTGACAATTACCGCAAGCGAACCATAAAGGAGAAGATTGAACTCAGCAAATATGCCACCGCAGATGTCATCACCAAACTGCTGCCGGTGCTGGATGATTTTGACAGGGCCATCAGGGCATTTGATGACACAACGGAGGCAACCAAGCCGCTGAAAGACGGAATTATACTGATATTCAACAAATTCCTCTCCATCCTAAACCAGCAGGGGTTGGAGCAGATGCGCACTGCCGGCGAATCATTTGACACTGATTTCCATGAGGCGATTACAAATATTCCGGCTGCATCGCCCGAACAAAAGGGAAAGATCGTGGATGAGATTGAAAAAGGGTATATGCTGAACGGCAAGGTTATCCGGTACGCAAAAGTGGTGGTTGGAAGTTAAAGAAACATTATGTCGAAGAGAGATTACTACGAAATTCTGGAAATCAGCAAGGATGCATCGCCCGAAGAATTAAAGAAGGCCTACCGGAAGCAAGCCATCAGGTTCCATCCGGATAAGAACCCGGGTAACAAGGAGGCAGAGGAAAAATTCAAGGAGGCAGCCGAGGCCTATGAAGTGCTCAGCGATCCGAACAAGCGCCAGCGATACGACCAGTATGGCCACGCCGGTTTGGGCAATGGCGGTGGTTTCTCCGGGTTCGGAGGCGGCGGCATGAGCATGGAGGATATTTTCAGTCATTTCGGGGATATTTTCGGCGGCGGCGGTAATGATCCATTCAGTTCCTTTTTTGGAGGAGGCGGTCGCAGGGGTAAAACCGTTAACCGGGGATCCAATCTGCGTGTAAAGGTGAAACTCACCCTGGAGGAGATCGCCAACGGGGTGGAGAAGAAAATTAAAGTCAACAAGTATATTTCATGCCAAACCTGCCATGGCTCCGGGGCGAAGGGCGGCAGTTCCTATTCGACCTGTTCAACCTGCCGGGGCTCAGGTCATGTATCACGGGTTACATCCACCTTCCTGGGACAAATGCAGACCACTGCAACCTGCCCCAACTGCGGAGGTGAAGGAAAGATCATCACTGATAAGTGCACCGACTGTGCCGGTAACGGCGTGATTAAAGGCGAAGAGGTCATTTCCATCCGCATTCCGGCAGGGGTATCCGAAGGCATGCAGCTTTCGATGGGAGGCAAGGGCAATGCAGCCGCACGCGGCGGCGTTGCAGGCGATCTCCTGATCCAGATCGAAGAGATAGCCCATGAGATGTTCCAACGCGACGGGAACAACCTGCATTACGATCATTATATTTCCTTCACGGAGGCAGCCTTGGGCAGCAGCGCTGAAATCCCCACCATCGAAGGGAAGGTGAAAATAAAAATCGATCCCGGCACCCAAAGCGGAAAAGTACTTCGGCTGCGGGGCAAAGGGCTGACCAGCATCAACGGATATGAAGGTAAAGGCGACCTGTTGATCAGTATCATCATCTGGACGCCAAAAACACTTTCGAAAGAGGAAAAAAACATCCTGGAAAAACTGGGAAAATCTGACAATTTCAAACCCGCTCCCGGATCGCATGATAAAAACATTTTTTCACGAATGAAAGATTTATTCGAACAATAAAA
>CAZPWZ010000469.1:0-2647 GCA_964590675.1 uncultured Draconibacterium sp. | reverse complement strand
AATGACCCGGAGTGTGACCCGGAGTGGCAATTACTTCCACTGAAACCGAGCCGCAATCAACAATTTCGCCATCCTGGAAAAAAATGGCATTATTGATCGGGGTGTAGCGGAATTGATTCAACATCATTTCACGCCAGCTCTCACGGTTACTTCCCTCCTCCACGCCGTACCAGTCGAGGAAAATATTAAGGTCTGACAGCGGCGGATAATCCCGCATTGGCACCCGCGTAGGACAATTCTCGAAAAGATATAAAAAGGCGAAATGATCTTCATGGCTGTGCGAAAGCCAGACGGCATCAACACCTTCATTTTGCTGCAATGATTTCAGCTTATCGAGGCTGCTGGCGGGATCAATGATGATACGCTCTTTTTCTCCTGCAATATATACTGAATGGCAGAAAGGATATCGCCCCTTATTCTCCCCGGAAATAAAACGGACCCGCCCCAATTGACGATCTTGCATAAAAGACAAACCTCCTTCAATTCAAGTTGATTAAACCTCATTTTTTTTCGCTGACAATTGAGGTGCGAAATTAAATCAGAACTGTAGTCGATGCATGTGTGGCAGTAATACGAATAATATCCACGGGATGATTGTTAAGAAGCTGTAACCGCTGCCTTGTCTGTCCGAAGGGCTTTTTCTTTTTTCTGCTTGTACATCAAGGTGTCGGCCCGGGACAACAGTTCGTCGAGCGTGCAGGGCGTCAAAGGATCATAAATGACCGTTCCGATGCTCATGGAGATTTTATAGCGCCGATCCGGCAGAGCGTTGTAACTCCTTATTCTCTCGTTGAGGCGCTTCAAGGCTGTGTCCGTAGTCTCGGCAATTTCAGAGGCCAGGACGGTAAATTCATCTCCGCCCAGACGGGCAATAATATCCGATTCCCGGAATGTCTGCTTCAGAATTTTTGCTGAACTCACCAGCAAGTGATCACCCTCTTCATGCCCCCAGCGGTCATTGACAGCCTTCATGCCGTCCAGATCGATATAAAACAAAACCAGTTTCTTTTGGATACGGTTGGCAGTTTTTATCTGCTGCTCGGCCAGGGCGATAAATCCCCGTCTGTTGAATAATCCGGTCAATGCATCCGTAATTGAAAGCATCCGGATTTCCTCCTCCATCTTTTTCTGCTCCGTAACATCGTCATATATGCTCACCAGTTCGCCGGCGGGAAGCTTGTATATGTAGTTTTCACGCCACCCGTCAATGCGGGTATCTTTGTAATGACTGACCGGAAAGTGCCTGGGAATACCGCTTTTCCAAACGCTTTGAAAGAGATCAAAGAGACCAAATTCCTTAACTGCGGGAAATACTTCCAGAACAGACCTTCCGATGACCATCTCCTTTGTAACTCCTTCCATGATCTCCGCGGCCCGGTTGAAATCCCGAAATATGAAATCACTGCCATCATTGATGGCCTCGTAAACGGCAACCCCGCTTTTCATTTTATCGAAGAGTTCGCGGAACCGAAATTCGCTCTCCCGCAGCGCTTTTTCCGTCACCTTGCGGTCGGTAATATCCATGACGAAGCTCAACGAGGCCGGCGCACCATTCCAGGGAATAACCTGAGAATTAATGTGCAACCACCTCTCCTGCCCGGCACCGGTAATAATTCTGAAATCATAGCCCGTCCCTACATCTTCACCCCGCATTCTTCGAATGTGATGATCGAGAACCATTGCCCGGTCATCAGGATGGAGAAAGGAAACGAATGGTTTGATTTTAATGCTTTCTATAGATTGTCCCAGTATTTTAGCCAGAGCGGGATTGGCAAACTCGATAAACTCGCCTCGAACAATCAGGATTCCTTCACCCGCGTTTTCAAACAGCAGCCGGTATTTCTCCTCGCTCTCCCGCAGCGCTTCCTCTGCGCGCTGGCGTTCGGTGATGTCACTCAAGAAATTAAGAGTGGCTGGTTTTCCCTCCCAGGATATAATTGCCGCATTGAGCTCGACCCATCTGATGCTTCCGTCCTGGCGTACAACCCGGAAAATATAAACAGGCGGAACTTCCTCACCCATCAATCTTTTCAAGTGATGACTGGCCACAATATTCCGGTCGTCGGGATGAATAAAGTCTGTGAAGGGAACAGATAAAAATTTTTCCTCTGAATAGCCAGTTAAATATAATGCCGCACGATTGACAAATACCAGCCGCGCATCCTGGGCAATGAGGATAGCTTCCTGCGCATTTTCCACGACATTGCGATATTTCGCCTCGCTCTCCCGCAGCGCCTCCTCCGCCTGCCGGCCGTTGATTGATTTTTCTTCGACAACGCTGATTCTTTTTTCCAGGTCTTGGTAGGTTGGTTTTTCGGTCAAAGGTGATTGTTCCTTCCTAAATCAGAAAGTAAGCCTCCAGCATACCGGCATATCCTGATATTAAAATTGGTGAATTCTTCTCTGTATGCTGCTTTCCGCATAATTTGGTTACCACAACATGTCATTCATTATCAATGGTAATCTTGCATAATCTGGAAATTTCTTGATGAATAATAAAGACAGCTTCAGAATTAACTGTAGAGGAAAGGTTCATGGGCGGCGGCAGGGTGCTGCGCGGGATAAGTGAAACTATGGCCTCAAACTTCTCTGCGTTCGTTTTCAGCAAGTTTCACTAACCACGGGTAAAATACCCTCCGCGTTGCGG
>CAZPWZ010000468.1:0-2650 GCA_964590675.1 uncultured Draconibacterium sp. | reverse complement strand
CCAGAATGATGAACCCGGGATCTCGCGGTACTGGATATTACATTCGTGAACAGGAATTGTGGCATCAACAATATTGGATCCCGGTTGTGATGAGGTCTGGTAAATGATGGCAAGCTTGTCATTCAGGATGTTTTTGGCCATCGATGCGTATACGTATTCATAAAAGAGGTAGAACACGCCGCTGTTAAAATCAACGATATCGGTCATATTGGCTTTATCGTGAAATTTTGCCCGGCCACAGATATGACGATAGTTGAATGGATCAGGCGAAGGGTTGCCAGGAGCCACTGCCGACCAGATGAAATAGATGTTATTCCAGTCATCGATTGAAATTTGCGGGAAACTGGAAAGTCCAACCCTGTAATTGGGCGCTGCCACGATGGTATCACCGGGATTTGGTCCGTTATAAACTGCTGCCAGGAGCTGGCCATCAGCCTCCAGCGTATCCAGGTCAAGGCTGTCCTTCACCATGGGCATGGTTGAATTCCAGTAAACCAGACCGTTTGCGTTCAAGGTAATATACCTGGTTCCGCCATCCATGGAGCCGCCGCCGATTCCGAAAGCGACATGAAATACGCCCGATTTATCCATTTCCACGGCAACTGCGCCGTCGGATGATGTAAAATTAGGCACGTAGGTTATGCTGGGTGATATTTTTTTGTATGCATTGCTGAGAATGGGGATTTTTGTCCAGGTGGTTCCGTTGTCATTCGATTGCATGATAAAGGTATCGATCCACGGTCCGGAAACGGCGAAATAGATGGTGTCGCCGTGCGGTGTTCCCCATGCGTATTCATCTCCGTTAAACCCGCTGTATTCCGTTGAATCCATCCCTGGTATGATCACGTGCTGCTGATCCCATGTTGTGCCGCCATCAAGGGAGCGGTAGTACAACAAGGCATATGATTCGGTTAGTCCCATGTAACCGGCATAGGTGGTGGCAAGGATATGAACAGTGCTGTTGGTGGGTCCGTTGGTGATCATCCGGGGCCATGAAATATCAGCTACTCCGGCAGGTCCGGCCAATACGGATTGTGTCCAGGTTCCTGTACCTCTTGTGGGGCGGGTATTTATCAATAGTCCAAGAATGTCATCATGGGCAACTACGATTTCGCCATTGGCGCCCCAGGGTGCGTAGGATGGCCAGCCTGCCCGGCGTGATTCGATCCTGGCCGACGGAGGTGGTCCCCATGCTGAGCCGTCGTTGTAATTATAACCGGTGCCGCGTTCGCTGCCGGTCATGGTTCCCCGGATCCAGGTACCGACCATGTTTCCATCGGGATAAACATACATCCGGTTCTGGATGGTCCCGTTCGTCTGCATATCATAGTAGGTAGTCCCGATAACATCCTCCAGGGCAGATTTGGAATTTGTGAAGGGATTCACCGACTGCGCAGGCGTGATCTGGTTCTTGATTGCCTGTGCGGGAATTTTCTGCACAGGAAGCTTGGCATACTTTGATTGTGCCATGGCCACAGTCATCACACATATGGCCAAAAGAGAAAGGGTAAATTTTTTCATAATCCGGTAATTAGTGGTTTATTTTTTTATCAAAACAAATTTACAAAATTTAAAACAGCATTTCAGATAAACATGACTGAATTTTATTTTTTTCGATAAAGCAATAGAAATCAAAGGCAAAACAGGTATAAAGACTGGTATCCTGTGATGCTGAGACATGCATCGGTAAAAAACAAGCGGCGGCCCCAGATGGAACCGCCGCATGTAAATCAACAGTTTAAATGATTATTGCACAATCATTTTCTTGGTTATTTTCTGTCCGTCAACATTCAGGGTGCAGAAATATACTCCTGAAGCCAGGTTGCGTACATCAACAGTTACCTGCCCGTTTCCGGCAGCAAGGGTACCCAGATCCTTTGAAATCACCTGGTGGCCTACTACGCTGGTTACCTGGAGGGTAACATCGGCAGGCTGTTTCAAATTCAATGATATGGTTGCAATGTCTTTTGCCGGGTTCGGATAAACATTAACCGTAGCAATATCCATCTTTTTCTGGTCAACACCAACCCATGGGTTGTTTACAGAAATGGTGAAATCGGCATCAACATAGGAAAAGTCGGTCAGGTATTTGAACTCAACCGGCTGGGTCAGATCAGTCGGTACGGAAAGATATTCCGTAACGATTGGCAGGGTGTACTTGTTGTTATCGGTAAAAATAAAGTGAGAAGTACAATGGAACCAGGCCGATGAACTTACCTCCGAAATAATGGTCACGTTATTGGGTTCATCTACGCCATTTACGGAAGTGATCTTGTTGGTTACAAGGTCAAATCCGCGGGCGAAAACATCCGGCATGCTGTTATCCGTCACGCCCGGCATCTGCGTATCGTTCCAGGTCACAAACATTTTGTCGCCGGTTTGTGTGCTGGCAATGTTCACGCGGTTGTCCTCATAAAGATCACCAAAAGTTCCACGGAAGGTCCAGGGATATCCCATGGCAACGCCTTCCCAATTGTTTCCTCCGTCGGTTGAATAAATATCGAAAACGCAAAGTGAGCTGTCGGAGATGGCGATGGAGTAATTTCCTGCAGATACACCAATAACAACTCCGATGTGGGGATTACCACACTGGTCAACGCTGAGGTCAACGTCAAAGGCTGTGTTATAGGGAATCTGGTCACGTTTTGGC
>CAZPWZ010000467.1:0-2660 GCA_964590675.1 uncultured Draconibacterium sp. | reverse complement strand
ATAACCAGTGGAACCTACGTGATTGGTTCGACTTGATTTGTAGTGTAATGTTTTAAGGTAAAACCGAAGAATTAATCCGCAGGTTGAAGCGTGCAAAAATAGCCCGGCAAAAAGTCAAGATTTTCAAGCCGGAGATCGATAAGCGTTACGATGAGTTCAACGTTGTTTCTCACGATGAAAATGCCATCTTATCCACGCCGGTGCAATCGGCATCGCAAATCCTGCTGCTCACCAACGATGTGAATGTGGTTGGCATCGACGAGGCCCAGTTTTTCGACAGCGAACTGCCGGCAGTATGCAATCAGCTTGCCAGCAGTGGCATCCGTGTCATTGTGGCCGGACTTGACATGGATTACCTTGGAAAGCCTTTTGGGCCGATGCCCGCCCTCATCGCCATTGCCGAAGACGTCACCAAAGTTCACGCCGTATGCATGAGTTGCGGCGATCTTGCCCAGTTTACCCACCGCATCGTAAAGGATGATCACCTGGTGATGCTGGGTGAAATGGAATCTTATGAGCCGCTTTGCCGCCGATGCTACATTGAAAAAAAAAAATCAATGTGATGATGTGCTGATGTGATAATGTGCTGATGTGATAATGTGCTGATGTGCTAATGGAGACAATTTTTGTTGTTTTTGGCTTTTTAACAGCTAAATTTTCCATCCGCATATTTACACATCAGCACATCAGCACATTTTTTCGTATTTTTGCCTCCTCAAAAATTATAGACTTATGAAAAAGATCCTTTTAACCTTACTGGCGACAGTTTTTATCTTCAATTTAACCTCAATGTCTCAAACTAAAACCGACAAGAAAGTGGTAAAATTTGTAATTCATACCGATTATGGTGACATGAAAGGCATTCTCTACAACGAGACCCCCAAGCACCGCGATAATTTTGTAAAACTTGCCGAATCCGGCTTTTATGATGGAACATTATTTCATCGTGTCATCAGTGGTTTTATGATCCAGGGTGGTGACCCTGATTCCAAGAATGCCAAGCCCGGACAGCAGTTGGGTATGGGCGGGCCAGGATATACGGTACCTGCGGAATTCAATAAGAATTTCATTCATAAAAAAGGAGCGCTTGCCGCTGCCCGGATGGGTGACCAGGGTAATCCGACCAAAGCATCATCCGGATCACAATTCTATATCGTCCAGGGTAAAAAAGTTCCTGCAGCCCAGCTGGGAGCCAATTATACTGCTGAACAGAAGACCGTTTACGAAACAGTTGGAGGGGTGCCATTCCTCGATACGCAATATACTGTTTACGGTGAGATTACCGAAGGGCTCGATGTTATAGATAAGATCGCAGCAGTTCAGAAAGATGGTTCCGACCGTCCGGCCAAGGATGTGAAAATGACGGTGAAGATCGTTGAATAAAAGGCGTGACGGAAACGTGATAAAAAGCATGTTGAAACGCCAGGCATTTGTTACTATAGAAAATCATGAAAGAACGGATTGAACAGCTTATTGCCGAAATTGGTGCATTGAAGGCTGTCAGCCTTGATGAGGTTGAACAGCTTCGCCTGAAATACCTCAGTAAAAAGGGACTTGTTTCGGCGCTGTTCGATGATTTCAAAACCGTTCCATCAGAGAAAAAACGGGAAGTTGGCCAGTTGCTCAACGAACTGAAAAACAAAGCGCAACAGCGGCTTGACGAACTGAAAACGGAATTTGGTACAACTGAAGAAACATTGGTTTCTTCAGTTGACCTTACCCGTCCGGCCGACAATATGGAACCCGGCACCCGGCATCCGCTGTCGATCGTGCGCAACCAGATCATCGGCATCTTTGGCAGGATAGGCTTTACTGTAGCCGATGGCCCCGAGATTGAAGATGACTGGCACAATTTTTCTGCCCTTAATTTTGAACCAAATCACCCTGCCCGGGATATGCAGGACACCTTCTTCATTGAAGAGAACCCTGATATCCTGCTGCGCACGCACACCTCATCGGCACAGATCCGTACCATGGAATCGAGGAAACCACCCATCCGGATGATTTTCCCCGGGAGGGTTTTCAGAAATGAAGCCATTTCTGCCCGCGCGCACTGTATCTTTCACCAGGTTGAAGGGCTTTACATTGACAAAAATGTCTCCTTTGCCGATCTGAAACAATCACTGATGTATTTTGCCAAAGAGATGTTTGGGGAGCAAACAAAAATCAGGCTCCGTCCATCCTATTTTCCTTTTACCGAGCCATCGGGGGAGATGGATGTGAACTGCAACATTTGCGGAGGCAAGGGCTGCAATATATGCAAATATACGGGTTGGGTAGAAATCCTTGGTTGTGGAATGGTTGATCCAAATGTCCTGGAAAATTGCGGCATCGACAGTCAAACCTATACAGGATTTGCATTCGGGATGGGCATCGAACGCATTACCATGCTGAAATACCAGATAAGGGATTTAAGGTTATTCTTTGAGAATGATGTGAGGTTTTTAAAGCAGTTTACCGGAGCGCTTTAAAACTTGTTCCTTTTGAACAGTTTGACAATCAGCCAGAATCCCAGGATCCCTGCCAATATAAATACAATACCTCCGATCCATCTGATTTGATCCCATTGCGAAATGATGGAGGCCCCGATGATCAGTGCCGCCAGAACGATGGCCACCGCCACGCGGTTGCTGGCGCTGTCGATATGATCGACCAGCGGC
>CAZPWZ010000466.1:1234-2672 GCA_964590675.1 uncultured Draconibacterium sp. | reverse complement strand
TGGTTGTAGTACTGTTTGTGGAAGCCGCAGGGAGTGGGTAATGCTTAAGTTAGAATTTGACCTTCGAAAAAAAATGGGTCATTGGAGGGGCAAAAGGCTCTACCGCAATGGGAGGTACATTGCTTGCCGCAAAGTGATAAACAGCCTGGGTGAAATCTATTTTGGTCTGGTCGAAGGTGGTCTTTACCATATAATTTTTTGACAACTCGCGTTCCTTGCTAAAAATGCTGATCGATCCGGGGATGGTGGTCGTTTCGCTGATTGCAAACGGCACTGAGCCATGCAGCAGTTTCGAATAGATAAAGTATTCAGGAATGGTCACCGTATATTCACTCCATTGCGCCGGGATGATGCTTTGAAATTGCCACTCGCGCAGGTTCCAGAGATAGTCGGAGGTGATTTTGTAGCGCAGGTCGATAATCGAACCTACCTTGACATTCGGCATCGTGAACCTGGTGCGGACCCAGTTGAGATTTATCTCCTCCCTGAAGATATTTTCACTTCCCAGTTTGTCATCCTCCACCTTCCCGTCAACCAGGTTATAGGTGTAACCCTTTATTTCAGAAATCGATTCGGCAGAACCGGGCGCCCTGTAAAGGCTTAGGGAGTGCGTTGCGAAATCGTAACCATCTTTGGCCAGGATCCGGATGCGCAGATGCCGGGTGTAGATCAGTTGAAAACCTTTGACATCATTGTATTCTATAAAACTCTCCCCCTGGTCGCCAAGAATGACGGCCACTGCAGCAGTATCTTTTTCATAAACCCGGTAGTTGAAATCTTCCGGTTTTATTTTCGGAAAAGCATAGGGCTTTACCTGGGCCAGCATGTTTCCGGCTAACAGCATGAGGATAATCCAGCTGAGGATTATTCTGGTGGCGCGAGAGAGATAGTTCATAGGGAAAGAATGACTAGATAGTAACGAAGCAAATATATTAAATTCCAAAACAATTACCTTTCAAAAAAATCGTAAATCGTAAATTGAAATCATTTCACCTTCAACTCCGTCCATGCCTTGTCGAGCTGCTTGTTGAATGATCCCATATCCTGCATCACCTCCAACCTCGAAGGGTCGGAAATATCCGGAAAAATGATTGGGTTGTCGCGCAGTTCAGGCTCGAGCATCATACGTGCCTGTTCATTCGGCATGGCATACCGGATCTTCTTCATATTGCGGGCCGAATTGGCCGGGTCAAGAAGGAAGTTTATGAATTTCTCTGCATTCTGCTTGTGTGGCGCCGTTGCCGGGATACACAAATTGTCGACAAAGAAAATAACCCCCTCCTTCGGCATGCAGAGTTTGAATTTCGGATCGATGGCATTCAGCCTGGCGGCAAGTCCGTTCCAGGTTTGTGCGATCCAGACATCCCCACTCTGCATCATCTCCTGTGTGGCATTCGATTCATACTTTTTCAGCAGCGGCTTCTGCCGGACCAGCATT
>CAZPWZ010000466.1:0-1224 GCA_964590675.1 uncultured Draconibacterium sp. | reverse complement strand
ACGCATGTCGTCGAGCATCAGGATGTTCTCCCTGTATTTTGGATTCCACAATGCGCTCCAGGAATCAAGGGAATCCTTGATGAGTGCACTGTTGTAAACTATGGCTGTAAATCCGTACGCATAAGGGATATAATATTTCCCGGTTGTATCATAGGTCAGTTTCCGCAACGATGGTGTGATATGACTATAATTGGGGATCGACCGGTAATCGATGGGTGAAATCAACCCGCGGTCCTTCATCAGTTTCACCATGTATCCCGAGGGAAAGATCAGGTCATACCCCCCCACGCCCATCTGGAGCCGTGAAAATAATTCCTCGTTGTCATTGTAATAATCCAGGGATACATCTATCCCCGTCTGCTTTTCAAAATCCGCGATCAGGTCATCGTCGATATAAGTTGAAAAATTGTAGAGGTTCAGCTTTTTCTCGCGTGCCGTGAAAAACGGAGCGACGATCAATCCAAGGATAACGGCCAGAAAAACACCTCCGAGGACCAGTTTGAACGTACGGCTGATCCGTTCGGTTTTCTGCAGCCGGTCAATCAGCAATAGCGCAGTGACCGTGAAAACGATCAGAATGGCCGAGATCGCATTGATGGAGGGTGTGATCCCGAATTTGATGAGTGAATATATCTTAAGCGGTAATGTGGACGACCCGACACCGGCGGTAAAGAAGGTCGCAATAAAATCATCGATGCTCAGCGTAAATGCAAAAAGCGCCCCGGAGATCACACCGGGTGAAATGTTTGGCAGGATCACGCGGATGAATGTTTGCCATCGGCTGGCACCGAGATCGAGGCTCGCCTCTTCCAGAGAAGCGGGAAGGTTGATGACTTTGGCCAGGATGATCAGGGTTGCAAAGGGAAAGCTGAAGGTAATATGCGCGCAGATGATTGATAACAGGCCCAGGGGAAACCTGATGAGCATGAACAGCGCCAGGATGGCCACGCCGAAAATGATCTCGGGTAAAATCACAGGCACATACAACAGGTTCTGAAAAAGCTCGCGCCCCCTGAACCGGTATTTCCCCAGCAACATGGCACACATGGTTCCCAGGATGGTTGTGACCAGCGTGCTGATGATCGCAACGACGAGTGAATTCTTTACCGAAAGCCACAGGCTGTCGTCGGCGAAAACGGATTTGTACCATCTGAGCGAAAAACCTTCCCAATGCGTTACCGTCCGGGAATCGTTAAAAGAGAAAATCACCAGGATGATCAATGG
>CAZPWZ010000465.1:0-2672 GCA_964590675.1 uncultured Draconibacterium sp. | reverse complement strand
GACTTATTGAATATAATATTAATATAACATTGATTCATAAGTAGCTTGTTAGGAAATCTTTACAATTAGAAAAAAGGCGACTGTTAATCGAGTAACAGATACGAATACAAGATCAACACTTGCCCCTGAATACACGACAGTTACTTATTTCCACTTGATTTTACCGTGTTGATAATCATACATTTGATAATCATTTCACAATCACGGGAACAGTAAAGCAAACATTTAAAAATAAACGGGATGAAAACAAATGTCATGAAGTTCAGAACAGGCTTATTTCTGCTGGGCCTTTTTTTGCTTGCAGCCATTTCCAGCTGCAACAAAGACAAAGAATTAACTCCCCAGACTGATGCATCGGAATTAAGTTTTACAATACAGCCAGGCAAAAGCACCACGGGAGTAAAAGCCACCGATTGCTTCAATCAAAAGGCAAATTATGTACTTGTCACCATTGATGGACAATTACACAAGATCGATGTATTCTATATTGACAATGTGCCATATACGAATACGATCAAACTTACACCTGGTGTCCATACCATCCAGGAGTTCATTCTGTACAATGATAACATGACTCCAGCCCTGGCTGATGATGACTGGCCCATGGCTGCTGCGGTTCATACAGGAGCTTTATATTCAAACCTGGTGACCAATCTGCTGGATAAAGATTTTTACATCGTAGCTTTCAAGAAAAATGTACTGGCCATCGACCTGGTTTGTTATGAAGAGGCCTATTTTTCCAGTTTTGGATTCGAATACTTTAAACTGGATCAGACAGTAGTAAGGGAGCAGGTCTTTTTCGGAGACCTCTGCATACAGCATGTGGAGGACTATTTTAATTCACCCTATTCAGAGGTGTTGGGAGGGAACGGAAACCTGCTGCTCGATCTGCCTGCCATATTTAAGATAGAGGTATTCCGCAATGGCATTGCCGAGGGAGTATATAACAATTACTCCATTGCCGGCATTTCAGCACCGTTGAAGGTTACATACGCTGATCGCGCGGGAATCACAGATAATTTTGAATTCAGGTTGTCGATCATGGTACTTGGAAACAGCGGTTTTCAATATGAATATTTCCATACCTGGACTTTCCAGGATGATCAAAAGATTTACTCAGGCACCGATGGCGACGGGGTGGTGGATTTCGTGCTTGGCAACTGCATGCCGGGTGCCGACCTGGTGATCCCGCCGGTGGTCAACCCGCCATCAAACTGTGAGGTAACAAAGGTGAATGGCGGAGGATTTACCACGACCATTCAGTCCGTAGTCTGCAGCGGGAACACCTATACCATTGTTTTAAGGGTGGATCATGACGGATGCGGCGGCCCGAGCTGTAAGGAACTGTCACATTATTCCGTTGAAGCTGATCAAGGGACCTACGGCAACATCAGTGTCCAGGTTATATCAGGCGGCATGACCTATCAAAATATTTCGCTTGGACCAAATCTCGGTGGAGATCCATTTGTGGGTTTTAAAATCGACGGTACCAATAACATTGGTGGCGGCCAGGCTGGAAGTTTTACCATAACTTATACAATTACCGGGCCTTTGCAGGATCAGCAGGTTTCGGCAAAAGCCGGTACGGACGGGCAGATCGTAGGATTTACAGCCCAGGAATTCGCTTCGGTCATGAACTGCAATAACACAGGATGCAAATAACCATTATAGAAAACGTAACAACCAACCATAATTAAAATCAAAACCATGAAAACAATTATTTTGAAAATGAAGATTGGCTTATTTCTCCTGGGAATTATCTCATTGGCAGGGCTTACCAGCTGCAACAAGGACAAGGAAATTGATCAGCAAACAGCAAGTTCGGAGGTGAGTTTCACCATTCAGCCGGGAAAGAGCACCACCGGTATGAAAACAACAGATTGCTTCAACGAAAAGGCGAGTTATGTCAATGTGACCATTGACGGGCTATTGCACAGGATCGATGTGTTCTATATCGACAATGTGCCGTATACCAACACCATCAAACTCACCCCTGGCATTCATACCATCCAGGATTTCATTATGTACAATGACAATATGACCCCTGCGCTTGCAACGGATGACTGGGTAATGGCAGCAGCGGTTCATGAAGGGGCTTTGTATGCAAACCTGGTCACCAACCTGCTTGATAAAAATTTCACCATCGAGGCATTCAAGAAAAGCGTATTGACGATCGACCTGGTGTGTTATGAAGAGGCCAGCTACAGCAGTTTCGGATTTGAATATTTCAAACTCGACCAGACAATCATCCGCGAGATGAATTTCTTCGGCGACTTTTGTATCAAGAGCCTTTCGGATTATGCAGGATCGCCATATGCCCTGCAGAGCAACGGGATCCAATATGACATGCCCGCCCTGTTCAAGATTGAATTATGGCAAAACGGTACCCTGGCGGCAACATTTGATAATGCTGCATGGCATGGAGAAGGTCAACCGCTGAAGGTGACCTATGCCGATAACCTCGGATCTCTGGATAACTATATTTTCAAGCTCTTTATTCTGGTCCGCCAGGGAACTGCCTTTAATTATGTGCATTTTTATGACTGGAGCATCGCCGATGCCCAGACAATCAATGCCGGAACTGATGGCGTAGTGGATTTTGCCCTTGGAAACTGTGTTCCCGATGCCGACCTGGTTATTCCGCCATGGATGAATTTGCCTCCTACTGCTTC
>CAZPWZ010000464.1:0-2676 GCA_964590675.1 uncultured Draconibacterium sp. | reverse complement strand
ATGTCATCATTGGCGCCTTCGGCGGAAGTTCAGCCGCCGGGGTTGATTTCGGGGACAAAACGGTCAAGGAGATCTCGCTGAGCGACGCAGCCGTACTTCTCAGTTATTCACAGAAGGTGCTTGTTGTTCCCGGATACGGGCTTGCGGTTGCGCAGGCACAGCATCTGTGCCATGAGCTGGAGAATCTGCTTGGTTCGAAAGGGGTCGAATTAAAATATGGCATTCATCCTGTTGCCGGCCGCATGCCCGGGCACATGAATGTACTGCTTGCCGAGGCCGATGTGGCTTATGAGAAATTGCAGGAAATGGAAGATGCCAACAATGATATGAACAACACAGACGTGGTTATTGTGATTGGCGCCAACGACGTGGTGAATCCGGCAGCCGAGGAGGATCCTTCGAGCCCGATCTACGGTATGCCCGTGATACAGGTGTGGGGAGCAAAAAATACCATCGTAATGAAAAGAAGCATGGCCAAAGGGTATGCAGCCATTGATAACAATCTTTTCTTCATGCCGAAGACCCGCATGCTCTTTGGCGATGCTAAGGCAACGATGCAAAAACTGATATCCGAGATAAAAAACCTATAAAGCAATATTCATTTCGAAGTAACCTGGAAAAAGAAAAGAGGGTCATCCTGCGGACGACCCTCTTTTCTTTCAGAGATAAGCTGATGAAATTCGCTTATTTCTTAATTTTCTTCAATTCTTTAACTAACTTGTCGGTAGGTGTACCATCTTCCTTCAGCCAGCCCTGTGCAATTGAATCCTGACGCTGAGCTTCGAAAGTAGCTTTTGCGATGGAGTCAGCTATTCTCTGCTGTTCAGCCTGAACCATAGCTAATGAATCAGCTACGAGGATAGAATCAGCGATTCTCTTTTCTTCGATTTCTTTTGCGCTTGGGCCACATGAGTACATGAAAGCTACAGCTGCGATAACTAAGATTGATGCAAGTTTTTTCATTTGTCTATTGATTTTAAATTATGGCGCAAAGATACGGCGACAGAATAATACCATCCAAATATTTTGACCACTTTTTTTTAACATTTTTTAACATATTGCGTATTGTATTGAAAATCAATAAGAATAATTTTAACATTTTTTAAGAAATGGTCATTTATAAGATACCAGGTATGATCAAAAGATGAAATACCGAAAAGGATTAAAAACTATCTTTGCTCCATGTTAATACCACTTGCAGAGCAATTACGTCCGAATTCACTGGATGAATATCTTGGCCAGGAACACCTGATCGGCAAGGGAGCCATTCTTCAGCGGGCAATAGAATCGGGGAATGTCCCCTCCATGATCCTATGGGGCTCACCCGGAATAGGCAAGACCACCCTGGCATATATCATTTCCAAACAGTTGAGCCGGACATTTTATACGCTTAGCGCTGTCAGCTCCGGAGTAAAGGAGGTCAGGGAAGTCATCGCCAAAGCACAGGAAGCCAGTGACAGCCCGTTCCTGTTTATCGACGAAATTCACCGTTTCAGCAAATCACAACAGGATGCCCTGCTTGGTGCTGTTGAAAAAGGCATTGTCACCTTCATCGGTGCAACAACCGAGAATCCCTCTTTTGAAGTGATCTCCCCCCTTCTTTCCCGCTGCCAGGTTTACATATTGAAGCCGCTTGAAGAACATCACCTGTTGAGATTACTTGAACAGGGTCGCATCCATCTTGAGAACAACCTGAAATCTGAGATCAGGATCACGGAAGCAGAGGCAATCCTGAGAATTTCGGGCGGCGATGCAAGAAAACTGCTGAACGCGCTTGAGTTGATTGTTACCACTGAAATAAAGCAGGGTACGCCGATTACCATCACCAATGACAAAACCATCAGGATCATTCAGCAAAACCTGGCCATGTATGATAAAACCGGGGAGATGCATTATGATATCATTTCGGCCTTCATCAAATCGATGCGGGGAAGCGACCCTAATGCAACGGTATACTGGCTTGCAAGAATGATACAGGCAGGGGAAGATCCGAAATTCATTGCCCGGAGGATGCTGATCCTTGCATCTGAGGATATCGGGAACGCCAATCCCAATGCACTGCTCCTGGCAACTTCCTGTTTCCAAGCCGTGGATGTGATAGGCTACCCCGAATGTGACCTGATCCTGTCGCAGACTGCCATATACCTGGCCTGTTCAACTAAAAGCAATGCATCTTACATGGCCATTCGTAACGCACAGCGGTCGCTCAAAGATGCCGGCGACTTGCCTGTCCCGCTGCCAATCCGCAACGCGCCCACAAGCCTGATGAAAAAGATCGGGTATGGACAGGATTACAAATATGCCCACGATTTTGACAACAATTTCATCGATATGGAGTTTTTACCCGAAAAGATTAAAGGTTCCAGGTTCTATGATCCGCAGAATAACCAGCGGGAGAATGAAATAAGGGCGCGACTAAGAAGTTTGTGGGGAAAAAAGTACAAATATTGACGATATGACGAACACCTTGTATAGTAAACTTAAGGAGAATTGTAAAGATAATTTCTTCCTGATTGCCGGTCCCTGCGTGGTTGAAAATGAAGAGATGCCCATGGCCATTGCCAGGCAGATCAATGAAATCACCAACAGGCTGGGTATCCCCTTTATTTTCAAAGCCTCTTATCAGAAGGCCAATCGTTCCCGGTCCGACTCATTCACCGGCATCGGGCATCAGAA
>CAZPWZ010000463.1:0-2679 GCA_964590675.1 uncultured Draconibacterium sp. | reverse complement strand
TGTTATGGGAGCGGATTCCTGCCCATGCCGAGGTGTACCACCCTGTTTATATTACCTTTAAACCCTTTGAGACGAAATTCATATACATAGAATTGTAAATGCCACAACTGATTTTAGATGATGGAACCCGGTTTTTTGGGCAAGCTTTCGGGGCAAAAATAGCCGCGGCCGGTGAGGTCGTGTTCAACACCGCCATGACCGGGTATCCTGAAAGCCTGACAGATCCATCCTATAAAGGCCAGATCCTCGTGCTTACCTACCCGCTTATCGGTAATTACGGCGTTCCGGGCAAGGTGATCAGGGAACAGCTTTCAAAGTACTTCGAATCCGACCATGTGCACATCTCCGGTTTAGTAGTGGCAAGCTATTCAAGCGAATACAGTCACTGGAATGCCCTGGAAAGTCTTTCAGACTGGTTGCAGGAGCACCATGTGCCAGGTATCTGCGGCATCGGTACCCGGGCAGTGGCAAAAGTTTTACGCGAACGTGGAACGATGCTCGGGAAACTGGTGCAGCAGGATCCCTCGGAAATTGAGATGTTTGATCCCAACAAGGAAAACCTGGTTGACCTTGTCAGTTGCAAAGAACCTGTGATCTATTCCGGGAAAAAAATATCGACCGGAACCCTGCATTGCAATCCCCTGGGAGCTGACACTGCAACCACTGATCTGAGGATCATGCTTGTCGATTGCGGCGTAAAAAACAACATTATCCGCTGTTTGCTTGATCTTGGCGCAACAGTGATCAGGGTGCCATGGGATTATGATTTTACAGGTGATGATTATGATGGGCTGGTAATATCAAACGGGCCGGGTGATCCGCAGCAATGTTCCGAAACGATCGGGAACCTGCGAAAAGCGATTCATCAAAACCGGCCCATATTCGGCATTTGTCTTGGGAACCAGTTGCTTTCCCTGGCCGGAGGCGCAGCAACCTATAAATTGAAATATGGTCACCGGGGATATAATCAACCCGTCCTTCAGGTTGGTACAAACCGGGCGTTCATCACATCACAGAATCATGGTTTTGCAGTTAACGACAGCACCCTCGGCGAAGATTGGGAACCTTTCTTCATCAACCTGAATGATCAAACAAACGAAGGGATCCGTCACAGGACAAAACCGTTTTTTTCAACGCAGTTTCACCCCGAAGCCTCAGGCGGCCCGACTGACACCCGATTTCTTTTCAATGATTTCATTAAGATGGTCAGGCAGAATAAATATGGAATTTGACATGATCCACAAAGTAAAGAAGGTACTCGTGCTGGGTTCCGGCGCACTAAAAATCGGGGAGGCCGGCGAGTTTGATTATTCCGGGTCCCAGGCTTTAAAAGCGTTGAAGGAAGAGGGTATCATCACCGTCCTGATAAACCCGAACATTGCAACCATTCAAACTTCGGAAGAGATTGCCGATAGGTGTATTTTCTGCCGGTAACCCCGCAGTTTGTTGAAAAAGTAATTGAAAAGGAGCACCCCGACGGGATATTGCTGGCATTTGGCGGACAAACGGCGCTGAATTGTGGTGTTGCGTTGTACACATCCGGGATATTGGAAAAACACCAGGTTCAGGTGCTCGGAACCCCTGTCGAAACGATCATTCAGACTGAAGACCGGGACCTTTTCTCAAAAATGCTTCATAGTATTGAGGTGCGAACCCCGAAAAGTTTTGCAGTGACCGACCTTCCAACGGCCAAATCTGCAGCCGCCACAATCGGTTACCCCGTGATCATCCGTGCAGCCTATACGCTGGGTGGTCAGGGTAGTGGATTCTGTTCCAATGAAACAGAACTGGAAACACTGGCAGCCAATGCATTTTCATACTCCGGCCAGATCCTGGTGGAGGAATCACTCAAAGGTTGGAAAGAGATTGAATATGAGGTGGTGCGCGACTGCTACGATAACTGCATCACGGTGTGCAACATGGAGAATTTTGATCCACTTGGAATCCACACGGGTGAAAGCATCGTGGTTGCACCGTCGCAAACGCTCACCAATATTGAGTATTACAAACTGCGCGAGCTTTCCATCAAGGTCATCCGGCACCTTGGAATTATCGGCGAATGCAACATCCAGTATGCACTGAATCCCGAATCGGAAGATTACAGGGTGATCGAAGTGAATGCCCGTCTGTCCCGGTCATCTGCCCTGGCATCCAAGGCGACCGGTTATCCGCTTGCTTTTGTGGCTGCCAAACTCGGCCTGGGATATGGCCTCCATGAATTGAAAAATTCAGTGACCAAGGTAACTACAGCCTGTTTTTAGCCTTCCCTTGATTATATAGTATGCAAAATTCCCCGGTGGGACCTGAGTAAATTCACCGGTGTGTCCAAACAGATCGGGTCAAGCATGAAGAGCGTGGGCGAGATCATGTCGATCGGCCGAACTTTCGAGGAGGCCATCCAGAAGGGTTTGCGGATGATCGGCCAGGGAATGCACGGGTTCATCGGGAACAAGGAATTGCGGGTTCAAAACCTGGAAATGGAGCTTGCCAATCCGACCGATACCCGCATTTTTGTCATAGCCCAGGCATTTGCCGAGGGTTATTCAGTCGACCGGATACGGGAACTGACCCGCATCGACAAATGGTTCCTATACCGGCTGAAAAATATTTATTACCCGGGCCTTGGAATGTACGCCATCAATTAACCTAACACGATTCCTCCCTAAATACCACCGTAAC
>CAZPWZ010000462.1:0-2682 GCA_964590675.1 uncultured Draconibacterium sp. | reverse complement strand
TTCCCCCCCCCTGTTTATGCCGTGAGCATGGTGCACGGCCAGATGAAACAGCAGGAAAAGGATGCGGAGATGAACCGGTTCCTGGCGCATCAAACCCAGATAATGGTGGCAACTACCGTGATAGAGGTAGGGGTTGATGTTCCGAATGCATCGGTCATGGTAATTGAGAATGCTGAACGCTTTGGCCTTTCTCAGCTGCATCAGCTTCGGGGTCGCGTTGGAAGAGGAAGTGACCAGTCGTATTGCATCCTTATGAGCAGATTTGAGCTATCGGCTGAAGCACGCAAGCGTATTGCCACGATGGTGCGCACAACCGATGGCTTTGAAATTGCAGAAACCGACCTGCAGCTCCGTGGTCCGGGCGACCTTCAGGGAACACAGCAGAGCGGAATTCTCGACCTGCGCATTGCCGACATCGTCAAAGATGAAAAGATACTGAAATATGCCCGGAATGTAGCTTCGGAAATCATTCAAAAAGATCCTTCCCTGAGTAAAAATGAAAATGACATTCTGGCACGACACCTCCTTCAGATCGACCGGAATCAGCAAAATTGGGGACTGATTTCATAAATATTATTTATTTTATTGCTACTTTTGTCCCCTTAATTTGTAAGACAAATGAAAATTTCCTATAACTGGCTGAAGCAGTACCATGATGCCGATCTCTCACCTGACAAGGTGGCGGAAATATTAACCGGTTGTGGTCTCGAGGTCGAAAGCATGGATGCGTTTCAATCAGTAAAAGGTGGGTTGAAAGGTGTTGTAATTGGCGAGGTGCTTACTTGCGAAAAACATCCGAATTCGGACCACCTGAGCCTTACGACCGTTAATGTCGGAGCCATTGAACCCCTGAAAATTGTTTGCGGTGCTGCAAATGTTGCCAAGGGCCAGAAAGTGGCTGTTGCAACGATAGGAACAACCCTGTATATTAACGATTCCGAACTTACGCTGCAACGTACCAAGATCAGGGGAGAAGTGTCAGAAGGCATGATTTGCGCCGAAGATGAGCTTGGAATTGGATCATCGCACGACGGCATTATGGTCCTTGCAAGTGATGCCCCGGTAGGGTCGCCTGCCAGCGAATATTTCAAGGTCGAAGAGGATATAACTTATACCATTGGCCTGACGCCGAACCGGGTTGATGCAGCTTCACACCTGGGTGTTGCACGCGACCTGGTTGCGGTGGTGAATAATTTCGGCGGGGGTCACGATGATATTTTGCAAAAGGTCCGCCTCAGGGAGCCTGAAGTATCCTCATTCAGCATCGACAATAACGCAAGACCCGTCGAAGTGGTCATTGAGGACCCGGATGCCTGTCCCCGGTACTGCGGTATAACGGTATCCGGTATCAAAGTAGCGGAATCACCCGGGTGGCTGAAGAACAAGCTTTCAGCAGTGGGATTGCGTCCCATAAACAATATTGTGGATATCACCAACTTCATCCTGATGGAACTGGGCCAGCCCCTCCATGCCTTTGATTGTGATCAGATCAGCGGGAATAAGATCATCATCAAAAAATATCCTGAAGGCACAAAGTTTATAACGCTGGATAATATTGAACGCAAACTCTCTGAAAATGACCTGCTGATATGCAATACAACAGCGCCAATGTGTATTGCCGGGGTTTTCGGTGGCGCCAAGTCAGGCGTAACTGCTTCAACAACAAGCGTGTTTCTTGAAAGCGCTTATTTTGACCCGGTTCATATTCGCAAAACTTCACGTTTTCACGGCCTGCAAACCGATGCCTCATTTCGCTTTGAACGGGGGGCTAATATCGATATTGCAGTTACGGCCCTCAAACGGGCAGCTTTGATGATCAGGGAAATAGCCGGTGGTGAAATTTCATCTGAAATAGTGGATGTTTACCCCAAACCATTTTTACATCCTGTTGTGACGCTTTCTTACAATAACCTTGACCGTCTCATCGGCAAATACATCTCCAGGGATACAGTGAAAAATATCCTCCGTGACCTGGGATTTAAAATCCTTGATGAAACAGCTGATGCCAGTGGACTGAAACTGGAAGTTCCTTTCTATAAAGTTGATGTGACGCGCGAAGCCGATGTGGTTGAAGAGATATTGCGTGTTTACGGATATAATAATGTTGAAATACAGGACGAGGTAAGGGCTTCCCTTTCCTATACCACCATCCCGGATCCGGAAAAAGTACAGAATCTTGTTTCGGATTACCTGGCTGCCAATGGTTTTCATGAAATCATGAATAATTCACTGACACGGTCAACTTACTATGCCGGGAATCCGGATTATCCTGCGGAATTGTGTGTGAAAATGATGAATCCAATCAGCCGTGATCTGGATGTTATGAGGCAGGCGCTGCTTTACGGTGTTTTGGAAAGCCTGGTATATAACCTGAACCGTAAGAAGACCGACCTGAAGATGTTTGAATTTGGCAGGGTGTATTCAACCCGGAGTACAAAGGCCGATCCGCTCCAGGGATATCATGAGGAAAATCATTTCGCGATGATGATTACCGGCCGTTCGCGACCTGAAAGCTGGAATTCAACCGAAAGTCTTGTTGATTTCTTTGAGCTAAAGGGCTTTATAGGGGCCATTTTCATGAAATTGGCCATCTCGCCGGATAAATTTCATACCGAACCCTGCAGTACACAGCAAATAGTTAATGGTCTGACCTATTATGCCGATGAGAAAAAAATTCTGACG
>CAZPWZ010000461.1:0-2687 GCA_964590675.1 uncultured Draconibacterium sp. | reverse complement strand
CGCGCTTGACCACTGAAGTCTGGTAGGAAGGAGTGGGAGTACCTTTGATCAGCGTTGAGATCGGGCTGGAGCTGCTGATAAAAAACCAGGCCAGACCGCCGGCCACCACAACCAGGAGAGCCGCCGCGACAATCCAGCGTCCGTTTTTCCAGAAAGGCTTTCCCAGGGAAAAATAATTTGAAAATTTCATTGACTCCCTCACGACAGATTTTCGATACAATGAATGAGGATTTGGAAAGGATGGTTGATCCCTGATTTTCCTTTCTCATCTTATCCCCCATTTATTCAGATTTGATATAGAAAGGATATAAATCTGGTTCACCTGATAGAATTTTGTCTAAACAAGGTCTGGACCATTTCTAAATCAAATCTAAATTTGTCCATGATAAATTGAGATGGAAGGGTATCTGTTGAAGAGATCAAAAGGACAGGCAGACAAATGAAACAAACAATTCTGGTTGTGGATGATAAATCCAGTGTGCGCCAGCTTCTAAACGAATATCTAACCGAACAGGGTTTTAGGGTCTTGACCGCGACGGATGGTAATGACGCCCTCATGCAGTTACATCATGAAAATCCCAACCTGATCCTGTTGGATATCATGATGCCGAATATGGACGGTTATCAGTTCCTGCGCATTTTCCGTGAAGACCACGTGACGCCGGTCATGATCATCACAGCGCGGGAAGAGGAAACCGACGCCGTTTTGGGCCTCGACCTCGGGGCGGACGACTACATTATCAAGCCTTTTCGCATGCGCGAACTCCTGGCCCGGATCAGAGCCATCCTGCGGCGCAGCGGCGACAAGATCATTGAAGCGGGCCAGGTCATCCGGGTCGGCGATGTAGTTCTGGATCAGGTTTCGCATACCGTGAAAGTAAAGGAAAAATCCGTCCTGCTGACCCCGATAGAATTTGATTTGTTGACCCTGTTTATGAAATCCGCCGGACAGGCCTTTACCCGGACCCAACTCGTCGATCACCTGTTATCCAGCGGATTCACCGGTCTGGACCGAACATTAAATGTGCACATTCGTAATCTACGATTGAAAATCGAGGTAGACGCTGCCGAACCGAAATACATTGAGACTGTCTTTGGGATAGGTTACCGCTTCCACAAGGCGGCAGACGAATGAGAAAAATATCCCTGATGTGGAAGGTGATCATTACGATCATGATCGTGGTGGTGCTCACCACCGGGTTGATGGCGGTGTTGATCCGCCTCAACAGCCAGGAAAGTCTGTCGCGCCTGATCATCGACCAACAGCGCAGCAACTTGAGCGAATCGCTGGTAGAATATTATTCCCTGAATGGATCCTGGGAGGATGTAACCGGCGCCTGGGACCAACTGCAAATGCGGCGAAAATCACCCCCTCCTCTACCTGACGAAAACCACCGGAAATCGCTTTTTGGGCTGGCGGATGAAAACGGGATGGTGATCGTATCCAATAATTCTGCCTACCCTGTCGGATCATCCCTTCCGCCTGAAATCCTCGCCAATGGTGAACCCGTGACTCTCTCGGACAAGACTGTTGGCACGATCCTGACCGCCGACTTGCCTCCCGGTTTCAACCCCGAAGAATACCTCTTCCTGGACCGGACCAACCGGGCATTGTTCGCAGCGCTGGGCGGCGCCTTGCTGGTCGCGCTGGTGTTGGGAATCCTGCTGGCTCGCACCTTGATCCATCCCTTAAAAGCGCTAACGGAAGCCGCCAACAAAATCGCCGAAGGTAACCTGGAACAGCAAGTGCAGGTACATTCAAAGGATGAGATCGGTCAACCGGGATCGGCATTCAACTTGATGAGCAGCGAAGTCGCCCGCGCAAACGGTCTGCGCCGCCAGATGACCGCGGATATAGCCCACGACCTGCGGACACCGCTGACGACCATCGCAGGATACATCGAATCCATGCAGGAAGGCGTGCTCAAACCTACTCCGGAACGCCTGGCTCTGATTTATTCTGAAATCGAGGTCCTGCAGAACCTGGTGGGAGACCTGAGGATGTTATCCAGGGTAGATGCAGGAGACCTGACTTTTAACTGCCAGAATATCGCCCCGGGTTACCTGTTGGATCGGGCGGCTGCTTCCTTTCAGCAAAAAGCCGAAAAACAGAATATCACCATCCAAGCTGAAAGCGAATCAGGCCTGCCGCATATCTTTGTGGACGAGGACCGCATGATGCGTGTGCTGGGAAACCTGATGAGCAATGCCCTGCATTTCACCCATTCCGGAGGGATGATCCAGATGCGGGCAAAGGCGGTTGAGGACGGGGTTGAAATCGAGGTGGAAGACAACGGCAGCGGCATCTCGCCGGAGGAACTGCCATACGTGTTCGACCGCCTGCACCGGGTTGACAAAGCCCGCAGCGATGTTTCGGGTGAGACCGGATTGGGACTGGCCATCGTCAAGGCGTTGGTGTCGGCCCAGGACGGCACGGTCGAGGTGAGCTCAGAGATCGGCAAAGGTACAATCTTCACTCTCACTTTTCCGGTGGGGAAGATGGATTAATCAATGAATGTGAAGACACGGACACGCTGTCACAGTACCAACTTTTCCAGACCATCCGTGCCCGTCCGACCTTGACGCCCTCAAACCTAACCACAGAATACACTGAACACACAGAAAAAATCTGATATTTTCAATCCGGGCGATAAGTTTGATTATGGGTAGGGTGGGTGAAAGGTGGA
>CAZPWZ010000460.1:0-2689 GCA_964590675.1 uncultured Draconibacterium sp. | reverse complement strand
TTTACATAGATAAGGAAACGCCCATACTGCTGGCGCGCAACGACCTCACAAAACGGATGGGATAATTGTTGCCCCGGATCACTTTCTTGCGATAACCTTTTTTGCAGCTGACACGATATCCGGGACATCGAGGCCGAACTGCTTCAGGAGCTCTTCAGGCTTCCCGCTTTCACCAAAATGGTCATTTACAGCAATCATCTCCATGGGAGCAGGATGCTTCATGGCCAGCAGCTGGGCGATGCTGTCACCCAGTCCCCCATTGCGCATGTGCTCCTCGGCGGACACCACGCATCCGGTTTTCCCGACGGAGCGCAGGATAACATCCGCATCAAGGGGCTTAATAGTATGTATATCAACAACCTCCGCATGAATCCCCTGCTCTTCGAGAACCAGGGATGCCTGCAACGCATTCCATACCATGTGACCAGTGGCAAAAATTGAAACATCGGGGCCTTCTTTAAGCACGAGGGCTTTGCCGATGATGAACGGCTCACCAGGCAGTGTAAAATTGGGCCATTTAGGACGGCCGAAACGCAGGTATACCGGGCCGGGATAATCCGCAATGGCGAGGGTGGCCGCCTTGGTCTGGTTAAAATCGCACGGATTGATGACCGTCATGTTTGGCAGCATTTTCATCAAGCCGATATCCTCCAGTATCTGGTGTGTTGCACCGTCCTCACCCAGGGTAAGCCCGGCATGCGAGGCACAGATTTTAACATTCTTGTTGGAATAAGCGATCGATTGCCTGATCTGATCATATACCCTGCCCGTTGAAAAGTTGGCGAATGTTCCGGTAAAAGGGATCTTGCCGCCAATGGTCAGACCGGCAGCGATACCCATCATATTGGCCTCGGCAATGCCAACCTGGAAAAAACGGTCAGGAAATTCACGGGCAAATGCATCCAGCTTAAGTGATCCGGTGAGGTCGGCACATAAAGCAACCACATGCGGGTTTTGTCTTCCCAGTTCCAGCATCGCTTCTCCAAAACCTGAACGGGTATCCTTGGAGCCAAGATTTTTAAAATCTGTCATTTTCAGTTCGGATATAATTTCAAATTGACGGTTTGACCGGGTTCAACCCTGAAAGTTTTTTCGGTGGTATAGGATGATTTGTTCGAATATTTTGAGCGGAAAACGACGCGATATGATCCGGGCTGCAGGTAGAGGGTTTCCTGCTGCGGCTGGTTGTCCCTCAGGTTATACAACCATACCAGCTCATTCTTATCTTCAAGGTAAAGGCTGCCATACCCGTTGGTCGATTTCTGTATCACCGCGATCCCGGGAAGGGGCACCTCCACGGAAGTGGTATGGCTCTGCTTGATCTCCACATCCTGGACCATGATCCTTGGAAGGCATAATATTTCGACATCGTAGAGCCCAACGAGGTACTTTTCGACCAGGTCGAACTGCTGCACGTTGATGGTTTCAGCATTTCCTTTTTTACGGATGATGCAGGGAAGATATTTCAGGGTGCTGTTGCCCGAAGTTCTGAAGGTCAGAAATCCTTGCGGCACATCAAGTCCGACAATATTATGCTTGCCGGAGGTCATGGTGATGCTGTCCTTTCGCACCGGCGGGATGGAATGTACCACCAGGTCGTAGGTGATGAGCGGATCTATTTCGAGGGTATCCGGAACCCCCTTGGCATTGAAGGAGTGGATGAAGTTGTATTTGACCAGACCCGAAAAATTATCATAAAAGGTCATGTTGATGTTCGTTTCCGTGGGCTTGCCATAAACATCGAGGAGGTTGACCTGGATGCTGGTCGGATTCAGGGTGGTGGAAATGATCACATTGAGGGCGTTCCGGAACTCCTTCTCGTTGGAAGCATCAAAATAGGTCCCCACACATTCAAACTGCTCCCTGAAATCCTTTCCGATCCCGATGATAAAGGGCTTGAGCATGATGCCTTTTTTCTGCAATTCAAGCGAAACAGCGCAAGGGTCGCCGCCGCATTCTTCCAGGCCATCGGTGATCAGGATCACCACATTCCTGCAATTGTCACATGGGGGAAAATCCTTGGTGGCCTGCGAAAGGGCGTAGGCTATCGGCGTTGTACCTTTTGGGATCGTGGTCTTCAGTGTATGCTTGATCCTGTTGATATTGTCTTTGCCGAATGGAACCTCCAGGCGGGTGTCATTGCAGTCCTGCGGGGGAAATTGCTTCTGGTGACCATAGAGCCGCAGTGCAAGTTCCAGGTTTGACTTTGTTTTGAGGCTGTCGAGTATCCCCGATAACAATTTAACGGCAATATTGAATTTCATATCACTCTGCCACCGTCCGTACATGCTTTGCGACGCATCGAATACAAATAAGATACGGGTGGTGGGTTTGGGCTTGCCCTGGTCCTTTAACGGCTGTGCCAGAAGAAGAGAGGGAGAAAGCAGGAGAAACAAGATGGGCAGGAAAAAATTACGATTTACGATATACGATTTACGATTGAAAAATAACAAGTTTCGAAGGTAAAGGGAAAAATTTTCAGTGAAGTATGACAACGCTTGAATGAAAAATGAATTAGCTTTAATGAAAACTGTGAAGAAAAGCTGAACGATTGACATTTGGAATAAATCGTAAATCGTAAATCGTATATCGTAAATCCTTTTAATAGTCTCCAATAGTCTCCTCCAATTGCGATAGTGCTGCTTTGGTTTGTTCATCGTTTGGAAAAACGACATGCCATTAATGATTA
>CAZPWZ010000459.1:0-2706 GCA_964590675.1 uncultured Draconibacterium sp. | reverse complement strand
CGGGAATATCAGTTTTTACGATTCCAGCGGGCAGAATGAATATGCATTCCAGAAGCCCTACAGTGAAAAAACCGCGGAAACAATTGACCAGGAGGTTCGTAAAATAGTTGAATCCGCCTACGAAAGGGCGAAGACTATTTTGGGCGAAAACAGGGAAAAACTTGAAAAACTTGCCGATCTGCTGCTTGAACGCGAAGTCATTTTCAGGGAAGACCTTGAAGAAATTTTCGGCAAGCGCCCCTGGGATAAAGAAGAGGAAAAACCGCCCCTGCCAACACTTTTAACTTAACAAGATCCTGATCAAACTATGGAAGAGAGTACCTCCAGGGAAAAAATCCTGAAAAAAGTCAGGGATGCACTCATCGAAAAAACTGAGCCCCCCTACCCAATCATCGATCAGGATGCGTCGGTTTACCGTGAAATGACGGAGCCTCTTGATGTTACTTTTGCAGAGGAGCTGGTCCGGATTGCCGGAAAATTCGTTTATTGCGAAAGCGAAGATGAGTTTATCGGGAACCTGAAGTCCTTTATCCTTGAAAAAGACTGGGGTGTGCTCTACTGCCAGGATCCCAAAATACATCACCTGCTCAAGATGGGCGGGATTCCATTTGAATTTCATGCAGATACCATCCTGGAAGCCCGTATTGGGATCACGCGATGTGAATACCTTATTGCAAGGCTTGGAACGGTCATGGTTTCGTCACGGATGAGTCCGGGACGAAAAATAACCGTTTATCCTGAAATACACCTGGTACTTGGTTACACATCGCAACTGGTTCCTGATTTGAAGCAAGCCCTGATGAATATCAAGAAAAAATACCGGGACGATTTTCCATCCATGGTATCGCTGATAACTGGTCCCAGCCGCACTGCAGATATTGAAAAGACCCTTGTAATGGGGGCTCACGGGCCCAAAGAACTCTACGTATTTTTAATCGATGATTCTACACCATCCAATTAATAAGACCCGGGATGAGTAATTTCTGGGCCCGGACCATAACCGGGTTGTCAATGGTTTTCATCCTTCTTGCCGCACTCTGGTTCAGCGGTTGGGTCTTCATGGTCATTTTCCTGATCATCACGATCCTGGGTCTTTGGGAATTCTATGGTCTCCTCACAAATGCCGGATACCATCCTCAAAAGTTTTACGGAACAACTGCAGGTGCATTGTTGTTCCTTGCCACGGCCTTAACCACACTCATTCCTCAAACCGGAGCTGAACAGTCATGGTATGCATTCATTCCTTTTGTCCTCCCGATTCCCCTGTTCTTTCTCTCTTTCATCATCGAAATCTACCGGAAAAAACCGGATCCGGTTCTCAATGTGGCGATGACCACCCTTGGATTTTACTATATCGCATTGCCTTTTTCCCTCCTGCTGTTCTTCAGTAAACCAGACGTACTGCATTTCCTGGGGTTGCCGGTTATCCTGGTGGGCTATTTTGTATTTACATGGATTTACGATACAGTAGCCTATCTTTATGGTAAACAGTTTGGAAAACATAAATTTTTCGAAAGGATCAGCCCAAAGAAAACATGGGAGGGAACCATCGCCGGAGTATTTTTTACTCTTTTTATTGCAGGCCTGCTTAATTATTTCATCCCTTTATTACCCCTGGCCGACTGGCTTGTCCTGGCCTTAATAGTCCTGTTCTTCGGCACCCATGGGGATCTCGTGGAATCGCTGCTCAAAAGAAGCCTGAATATAAAGGATTCAGGAACTTTACTTCCCGGACATGGCGGTATTCTTGATCGTTTTGATACGATGCTAATTTCAGCACCTTTTGTATTTTTGTACTTCTTTTTTAGACACGCTATCTGATACCGCATGACAATACATCGAGAAGGTTATAAGACCATCATTATCGCATTCTTATTCGTGGCTGCGGTTCTTTTGGCATTCAATGATATTTTAGTTGACCAGACCTGGTTTCATTACTGCCTTTATGCGCTTGGACTATGGTTTTTCATCATGATCGTAAGGTTTTTCCGTTCCCCGAGCCGGGAGCCCAATGGCGGCGAAAAAGTAATCCTTTGCCCGGCCGACGGTAAAATTGTGGTTATCGAACGGACAATCGAACCAGAGTATTTCAAGGATGAACGGGTCCAGGTTTCCATCTTTATGTCCGCAACCAATGTCCATGTCAACTGGTTTCCTGTTGCCGGCGAGATCGTATATTACTATTATCATCCTGGCAAACACATGGTAGCTTTCAATCCAAAGGCTTCACTGGAGAATGAACGTGCGACGACAGTCATTCAAACCATAGATCAAAGGAAAATCCTGGTTCGCCAGATCGCCGGAGCCATGGCCCGGAGAATCAAATGCTACCCAAAAGTTGGCGAACCGGTGATCCAGGGGGAAGAGCTTGGATTTATCAAGTTCGGATCGCGGGTTGATCTGCTGCTGCCAGTTGATACAAAACTGGAGATCGTGCTGAATCAAAAGGTGGTAGGGAAGCGGACCGTGATTGGCCGGTTAAGTTAGTTGCCTGTCAATCCTCGAGCGCCCGCCTGAGGAACACATTTAAAGGATGCATGGCCTTGAAGGCTATTCCAACAAAGTCATTGAAATGATCAGAATCAACCATTTCGTTTCTGACAGGATGCGTGACAATATAATGTTTGTGCTTTAAAAGGTCAATGGCAGGAAAATCCCGGGGAAAATCCTTCGGAGGCATTTTCATTTTTTCCATCTCCGATAATC
>CAZPWZ010000458.1:0-2706 GCA_964590675.1 uncultured Draconibacterium sp. | reverse complement strand
ACTCATTGTGCCCGCCAATATTATAGGTTTCAGCGGTCTTCCCCTCATGGAATACCAGGTCGATGGCGCTGGCATGGTCTTCAACATACAGCCAGTCACGAATGTTTTCGCCTTTTCCGTAAACAGGTATCAGCCGGCTGTGCTTGATGTTATAAATAGCGAGCGGGATGAGCTTTTCAGGAAACTGGTATGGGCCGTAGTTATTGGAACAGTTTGTAATCACTGTAGGGAGACCGTAGGTGTGATTGTAGGCCCTGACAATATGATCAGAACTTGCCTTGGATGCAGAATAGGGACTCCGGGGATCGTAAGGCGTATTCTCGTAGAAAAATCCGGTCGCGCCCAAGGAACCGTATACCTCATCTGTTGAAATATGATAAAATCTCTTGTCACTGAAATCCTCCCAGATCAGGCGGGCAGCATTCAGCAGGTTGACAGTCCCGATAATGTTGGCATAAATGAATTCCATGGGGCTGCTGATCGAACGGTCAACATGCGATTCAGCGGCAAGGTGGATGACTCCGTCGAACCTGTATTTTTTAAACAGTGCTTTCATGAGTTCCCCTGCAGTAATGTCAGCTTTGACAAATTCATAATTTGGCTCCTTTTCAATATCGCGCAGGTTGGCCAGGTTACCGGCATAGGTCAAATTATCAAGATTTACGATTTTGTAATCCGGATATTTCTTTACAAATCTGCGAACGACATGAGAGCCAATAAAGCCTGCCCCTCCCGTGATTAAGATTGTTTTCATATTTGATTCTTTGTAAAGCTGTTAATATTTCCTCTTTTCGCTATTTCTTTTTTGCAAGCGCCTGCTCCCATTTCCAGGCTGAGCTGGTCATTTCATCAAGGGTCTTCTCAGCTTTCCAACCCAGTTCCCTGTTTGCGAATTCCGTATCGGCCCATACCTTGACAATATCACCCGGTCTCCGCTCCTTGATTTCATACTTCAGGCTTACCCCCGAAGTCCGTTCAAATGACTTGATAACCTCCATGACCGAGAATCCATTGCCGGTTCCAAGATTGAAAACTTCTATGTTCTTCTTTCCTTTTTCCCCGGTGAGCCGCTCCACCGCTATCACATGGGCTTTGGCAAGATCGACCACGTGAATGTAATCACGGATGGCAGTTCCGTCGGGGGTATCATAGTCATCGCCCCAAACACGAAGGAATGGCCTTATGCCAATAGCGGTTTGTGTTATATATGGCATCAGGCAATTCGGAACGCCCAGTGGCAGCTCACCAATTATCGCACTTTCATGTGCCCCGATGGGATTAAAATACCGTAAAAGGATGGCATGAATATTCGCATTCATACTGGTATCGGTAATAATCTCCTCGGAGATCTGCTTTGTATTCCCATAGGGAGATGCAGCTTTCTGGATGGGCGTGTCCTCGCGTGCCGGAAGTTGTTCCGGTTGACCGTATACCGTGCAGGAGGATGAAAAAACGATATCCCTGATGTTATTGTCGATCATTCCCTGCAGGATATTGATCAGTGAAACGAGGTTGTTGCGGTAATACATCAGGGGAAACTCCACCGATTCGCCAACAGCTTTGAATGCGGCAAAGTGAATAATGGCTTTTATATCGTTGTGAAGCTTGAAAAAAGCGGCGGTTTTTTCTGCATCGGTCAGATCGAATTTTTCAAACAAAGGCTTCTTCCCTGATATTTTGGTAATGTTGTCCAGTACATCGATGGAAGAGTTGGAGAGGTCGTCGACAATAATAACCTCATGTCCCTTTGCCTGGAGTTCGACAACAGTGTGTGATCCAATGTATCCTGTACCTCCTGTGACCAATATTTTCATAAAAATCCTTTTTGAAAATCAAAACCCTAAAACCAAGGCAAGTTAATGAATATCGCTTTATAAACAACAAATCTTAAAACAGCAGTATGTGCTGTTACATTGTTTTTGCAGCGGCTTTGAGAAAAGGATGATAATCGCCCTTTAAACCTATCGGCTGATTGTTTCGGATATGGTACACAATGTTGATGCTCTGTTTTGCATCCATGAGTCCGAATCCCCGGCCTGCAATAATTTCACGGTACATCTCGGTGTGAAGGTCAGTAAATCCATCGCTGAATTCGATTTCCTGCTCCCCCATCCGGAGTGAGCGGTAGGTTCTCTTGCCGGCATTACGGACATCTTCAGGGATATCATTATAATCGAGACTCAGAAACCATCGGATGTTTGCATTTTCAAGTTTCAGCAATCCCCCGGCTTTGTTTTCAGAAAGAACATGAACAAAATTTTCCTTCACTTTACCGAATACCCATGTGAGCATATCAAAAAAATGGACCCCGATATTGGTGGCAATTCCCCCCGATTTTGAAGTATCTCCTTTCCAGGAGCGGTAATACCAGTTTCCGCGTGAAGTAATATAGGTCAGATCGAGGTCATAAACTTTTCCCGCAGGGCCGTTTTGAATCTGCTGCTGCAAGGCTCTGATGGAAGGATGGAGCCGCAGCTGCAGTATGGTAAATACCGTTTTACCGGTTTCCTTTTCAATTTCATTGAGTGCATCAAGGTTCCAGGGATTGAGCACGATCGGCTTTTCGCAAATGGCATGGGCATCATTTCGCAGTGCCAGCCGGATATGAGAATCGTGCATGTAATTTGGCGAACAGATACTTACATAATCAATTTTCTTATCATCAAGCCGTTTTTTAGTAAGCGACAGGCGACGGAGTTTGTCGAG
>CAZPWZ010000457.1:0-2708 GCA_964590675.1 uncultured Draconibacterium sp. | reverse complement strand
CAGTTATGCGGGTGCCAGTGTCCCGATTTCAGGAGGTATGAAAATGGTTACCGTGGTCAAACTCAGTGCCTATTTTTATAACAGGGAGTCCCTTGATGAACAATGGGCCCTGCAGTTAAGCGGAAAACTGGAGGATGGCACCGACAAACTGGCTTATACTTTGGCCAAGACCACGGTTAAATCCATGATTAAAGACGGGATGTTCGTCAAGAAAAAATAATTTCAGAACCGGGGTGACGGTATAGCTGTTATCCCGGCTTCACTGCCGCTGGTATCTGGAAATGAAAGGTGGTTCCCTTATCCACCTCGCTTTCCACCCAAATTGTTCCTGCGTGCTTTTCAACGAATTCTTTGCACAACAGCAGTCCCAGGCCGCTGCTTGATTCGCCTTCTGTGCCTTTGCGGCTCACATTCTCATCAATACGGAATAACCCGTCCAGGATTTTCTGGTTCATGCCGATACCATTATCTTCAATGGAAATGGTAACAGCGTGATCAGCCTCCTTTTTTGCTGAGATGGTCACACGGCCTTCCCGGGGAGTGAATTTAATGGCATTCGTCAGCAGGTTGCGGATGGTCGATTCGATCATTTGTTCATCGGCAATGAATGTAATATCTCCCTGTATATCAACATTAATTGAGATCTTCTTGGCATTGGCTGCCTCATTTAATAACTGGAGGATTTGATGAATTTTTAAGTTTAAATCCAGCGGCAATGGTTCAAAGTCAGTCATTCCTCTTTGCATCCGGGACCATTCAAGCAGGTTCTCGAGCATATCATACAGTGCTGCAGAGGATTTACTCATTGTCAGTGCAAGCTTTTGAATTTGATTCAGGCTTAACTCATGTACCTCCTCCGCCATTATTTTAGTCAGGTTGAGGAATGCACCGAACGGGCTTCTCAGGTCATGGGCGATGATGGAGAAAAATTTATCCTTTTCAGCATTTGCCCTGACGAGGTCTTCATTTTTTTGACGGATTTGCTCCTCGGCCCGCTTAATATCAGAAATGTCGACGACTACGGCCATGAAATAATCGACGGTCAGGTCAGCATGGCGCTTACATTGAACTGCAAGATGGGTAAAAACAACATGGCCATCTTTGTGGATGAATCGTTTTTCCTGCGAGTAACCATCGGTTTCATTATTCAATACACGGTTAAATTGAGTTATATCTGCCGCAAGGTCGTCGGGGTGTGTCAGTTTATCCCACGTCAGCGGCTTAAGCTCAGCTTTGGTATAACCTAACATATTGCACAGGGATATATTGATTTCAAGCCAGCCTTTATCCGGGGTTGTGATGGCGTGACCAATCAGAGGCAGGTCGAAAAAACTGCGCAGCAGGGTTTCACTGTCCTGGAGGGCCTTTTCCACAAGCCTTCTTTCGGTAATATCCTCCTTGAGCGCTATGTAATTGGTGATCTGACCATGGATATTCTTGATAGGAGCAATGGTTGAGGATTCCCAGTAAAGTTCGCCGCCTTTCCTTTTATTATGGAAAATACCCATGCAATTTTGCACTGAAGTTATGGATGACCGATGGAAATAAAATTCGTTGGGTTGGGTCTCACCTGATTTTATTACCAGTGGATTTTTTCCGATAAGTGCTTCTTTTGCATAGCCAGTCGTTTCACAGGCTTTTTGATTTACGTATTCAATGTTCCCGTCGAGATTTGTAATGACGATGCTCACCGGACTCTGTTCAACGGCCTGGGAGAGTTTCCTGAGCTCATGCTCAACCTTTTTGCGTTCGGTAATATCGTGTATTACACCGACTGCATGCCATTTGTTTTTAATCTGGATACCTGACAGGGAAAGTTCAATAGGGAATTCCAAACCATCTTTGTGAATTGCGTAAAGTTCGACTGTTTTCCCAATGGCAGCTCCCGTACCGGAAGATTGAAACCGGCTGAAGGCTATCCTGTGATCCGCCCGAAAGCGATCAGGAGCAATAAGTTCATGAAGATTTTTACCAAGGACCTCCTGCTCCGTATAACCGAATATTTTAAAAGATGCATTATTCCAAAAGATGATCTTTCCCTCATCATCGATCATGATAATCGCATCCTGAACGGCTGTAGCGATTGCACTGAGAATGTTGTCCTCTTCCAAAAGTTTTTCCATGGCAGGTGATCCGCTATTTTTCATTATAAAGCCTCCAAACCACTATCAGCATGGAGATTGCAGCCACCGCGAAAGCAATCCGCAACATAGGTTCAGGAACATCAAGCGACCAGAGCCTTGCAGTGTCGTAAAAAACATAAATGGTGTATGTCAGGAATATCAGTGCGCCGTTAATTTTGTTTTTCCTGATCCACATCAATACCGCAAGAATGGCGATCATGAATTCTATGAAAATCGAAAATACCTGGATGGTTTCCATATACCTGCAAATTTATTTAATCAAAGTTCGGTAATTTATTTAAAATTGTAAAACATCAGGTAACAAAATACTGAAAAAAAAGACTTCATAAAAAAAATCATCTGTCATTCTCCTGTAAACCGGGTCCGGATTTTTGCTTGTCTGTTTGGTATTAGCTGATTTTCATGTAAATTTACTGTCATAATTGTTTTGCAGTCTGAAGAGGGGATTTATCATATTATGTATCAGCCTTACCTTTTGCGCGGCATCGTGGGAGGCAATGACCCAGGAGATCATTCCCGGTGCCGACTATACCATTGGCCAGGATTCTGCCTGTCATAAGACCA
>CAZPWZ010000456.1:0-2709 GCA_964590675.1 uncultured Draconibacterium sp. | reverse complement strand
TCAGCAGAAGAGATCTATACGCTCATCATCCAGGATCTGAATTTTGCGGTTGAAAACCTCCCGCTCAAATCGGAATACCAGGGTGCTGACCTTGGAAGGGCAACCAAAGGGGCTGCCCAGGCATTACTGGCCAGGGTTTACCTGTTCCGGAATGATTTCGTCAATGCAGAAAAATATGCCATGGATGTGATCCTTTCGGCCCAATATGGACTGGAACCTCTATTCGTTGATGCGAATGGCATAAACGGGAACAATGGCGTCGAGTCGGTTTTCGAAGTCGGAGCCATCCAGTCGGAAGGAACAGGCAGCGGTGGAAACCAATACGCCAATACACAGGGTGTACGTGGTACGCCCAACAGGGGATGGGGTTTTAGCCGGCCAACCATCGATCTCCGCAATACATTTGCAACCGGCGATCCCCGGTACAAGGGTACCGTGATAAACCTGAAGGATACCATCGATGGCATCGTCATCCTCGGGGATGGAAGTACGCCTGACATCACTTATGATGAACATGGTAATATCATTGAAATTGAATGTTATACCAGGAAAGTGTGGGTCCCGGGCGATAATACGATAACCCAGTGGGGGCATCACCGCAGGCTTATCCGCTACGCCGATGTATTGTTAATGGCCGCCGAAGCACTGAATGAAAATAGTAAGCCCGCCGAGGCACTGATCTACCTGAACCTGGTCAGGCAGCGTGCAAGGCAAGGCAACAACACGATTCTTCCGGATATAACAACCACCGACCAGGCGGAACTGAGAGACATTATTTTTAATGAACGGCGATATGAATTGGCCATGGAAGGATGGAGATTCTGGGACCTTGTACGAACCGGAAGAGCAGCCCAGGTGATGGGGCCATTGGGATTTGTTGCAGGAAAGCATGAACTGCTCCCTGTGCCCCAAAGTGAAATAGACATTTCACAGGGAGCCCTTACCCAAAATCCAAATTGGTAACAAAGAATGACTATTAATTCAATGATTATATTGTTTAACCTTTAAATGATTGTACTTATGAGAAAACCATTTGTTATTTTGAATTCGGTGTTGATCATCGCTGGCCTGATGATTGGCGGTGTTAGCTGTAAGAAAAAGGAAGATCCTATTACTTTTAGTATGACTTCTCTTGTGACCCTTTTAGCCGGTGGGACTATTGACATGAACGGTCAGACAGCCCCAACGAATATTCCAACAAATCCTACGATTGTTGCCACATTTTCAGTTGATGTGTCGGCTTCAAGTGTAACGGCAAACACAGTTACCCTGATGAATACCCTGGATAACAGTGTAGTGGCATTGACGCTGACACCTTCCGGAGCAAAAATTACCATTGTTCCTACCTCGCCCCTGGGCACAGGTACCCCTTATCAGCTTAAATTCAACGGAATAAAATCAACCGACGATCAGTCCATTACAAACCTGACCCGTAATTTTACTACGGTTGGACCCTATGCACCCGGTGGGGCAATTGCCTACTGGAGTTTCGACGGAAATGCCAATGACCAGATAGGCAACTTCAATCCCAAAACAGACGGGATCGTTTCCATTACCTATGAAAATTCTTTCAACACTGCTGCAGGACAGTGTGCGAAGTTTAACGGAACATCCAGTATTATTGAAATTCCAAATGGGGATCAGCTTTCGAATACTCCTGACTTTTCATTGTGCTTCTGGGTAAAAACAAACTCGGTCGGGCATGTTGACGCAGGAGGTAATCCAAAAGGACATTTTGTGATTGGATTGGCTGCATTCTATGGATTTCAGTTTGAAATTCCAGGGGATTACAAGTCCTGCAAACTGGCTGCCCAATACGAACTTGCTGACGGTTCAGGTGCCAGTGAAGATCTCTGGTTCCCGGGTGATGGGAAAACCGGAGCGAACGGTGGCTGGCAGGGGTGGACATTCTGCAAGGACCTGACCGGATCAGGTGGTGTGGAAGGTTTGATCAAAGATAAATGGACCTTTGTTGTTTGCACCTACGACGGACCTACCAAAGTAGGAACGATGTACATCAATGGTGAAAAGATGAAGGCATTTGATTTTAACCTCTGGCCTGTAGGAGATGTAAAGTTGGGCGTCAAAGGTTTAAAATACGCCGGTGTAACTCCCGATGTTGTTAACGAACTGGCCTTTGGCTTCATTCAGTCACGCGCAGGTACAATGTGGGCAACAGAGCCATGGGGTGGATATCAGTTCCCCACCGCAAATCATTTTGGCGGCTGGCTTGATGAGGTTCGTGTTTACCACCGCACACTTTCTGAAACGGAAATTGCAGCCATGTACAAACCGTAATTTTTTAATTATGACCAGGGAGGGTTTTGAGATTCCTTAACCCTCCCTCTTTCAAGCTTGAAGATTAAAATTAACACGTTGGAAATTTAGTTATTCACTTAAAAACAATGATTATGAAAAGAAGTGTACTTATTATTTCGATTTTGCTGGCAATGGTCGGCGTTTTAAGATCTCAGGTCATCGAGGACTTCGAAGTCATCAAAATGAATCTGATGCTGGGAGGAGCCGATGATTCGAGTTCGATGACTGTCATTCCTAATCCCGACCCTTCAGGGATAAACACAAGCAATTGGGTAGTAGCCTTTTATCGCGATAAAAACGGTGTTCCCTGGGGTGGATTCTGGTCAGCCCTGGCCGAACAGGTTGATGTAACAGTAAACAAATATGTCCATGTGAAGGTATGGAAACCCC
>CAZPWZ010000455.1:0-2713 GCA_964590675.1 uncultured Draconibacterium sp. | reverse complement strand
TGGAAAAGGTCCATTTGTCGGTGAGCGGCTCCCGGTTGAAAAGCCCGGCAAAGGCCTCCTGCGCGCGGACTACGAGGTGGTGGTCCTCCTCAATCTTCCAGGTAGGATAATACTTTTCCATGCCAAAACGGCGGCCGGTATACGCAGTTTCCTCATAATGCAGCACTTCAACCTCCGCATCCATTCCCTCCAGCAATGCGTGAATTTCGGCAACGGCCGATTCCCTGGTTTCACCCGAGGTGAGCCGGCGGTCAAGATGAATACGGGCATAGTCGGCCACCGCACACAATGACGGGCTTCCGGATACAAATTCAGAGATGGTGATGCTTCCTTTGCCCAGGAATTCATCGGCTTTCAACCTTTCATTGAGCTTTTCGATCTCAAGGCATGCCCTTGAGGCCATGTAGATCGCGTTTTTCCCGCGTTCGGGGGCAGATCCGTGGGAAGAAATGCCCCTGAAGGTGACAGTCATCTCCATCCTTCCGCGCTGTCCCCGGTAAATATTCAGGTTAGTGGGTTCCGTAATGACCACATAATCGGGAATGATCTTTTCCTCCTCCACCAAATATTTCCAGCACAAACCATCGCAGTCCTCCTCGATGACGGTGCCGGTGAAGTAAATGGTCAGATCGCGGTCGAATGCCAGCTCCTTCAGTATCCGGCCGGCTGTCACGAATGCGGCAGGACCTCCCTTCTGGTCAACGGATCCGCGGCCATGGACAAATCCATCGCGGATCTCCCCCGAAAAGGGATCGAAGTTCCAGTTGGCAAGGTTCCCGGTATCAACGGTATCGATATGACCGTCAAATGCCAGGATCTTCTTCCCGTTGCCGATGCGGCCGATCACGCTTCCGAGGCCGTCGGTGCGCACCTCATCAAAACCGGCCTCCAGCATCTGGCGCTTCAGTTCGTCTGCCACGGCCTGTTCACGGGTGCTTAATGATTTGATTTTGACAAGTTTTGAGAGGTTTGTGGCAGTATAATCCTTCAATCCTTCTGCCAGTGCGTTGATTTTCAATAGTAGTTCTTCCAAGGGAGGTTCAATTAAATGTAAGAATGAGGCGGTAAAATTACAAATCTTCACGCAGCTTTTCCGCTGACATCAGGATAACTTCGCCGGTTGCCGGCAGGGAGAAATCAGGCTCATGTTCATGACCGGCCACGGCTGAAATGGCATCCTTAATGGCGAGCCAAACCGAAAGCCCGAGCATGAAAGGAGGTTCGCCAACTGCTTTACTGCGGCGGATGGTGCCTTCATGGGGGACATCCTTGATGAATTCCACCCTGAAATCACGGGGGATATCATTGATCGTGGGAATTTTATAGGTGTCGGGTGAATGGGTGAGCAGATGGCCTTCGTTATCCCATTTAATCTCCTCGGTAGTGCACCATCCCACGCCCTGGATAAAGCCTCCTTCAATCTGACCGCGGTCGATGCTTTCGCTGATCGAGTTTCCCACATCATGGATAATGTCGGTGCGCATCAGTCTCTGAGCGCCGGTGAGCGTGTCGATCATCACCTCCGAAACGGCCATGCCATAAGCATAGTAGAAGAAAGGATTCCCCTTGCCTGTTTCACGGTCGAACCAGATGCCCGGTGTTTTATAAAAACCGGTTGCACTCATGCTTACCTGGTTCGGCCTTGCCAGGCTGCATAGCTTTGCAAACGGGATGGAATATTCAGGGAGTTTACCATCATAGACTTTATTATCCTGGAATATAATGTTTTCCAATTTTATCTCTTTCCCTGGATATTGGTTCGAAAGTTCCGTGACGGCAAGATGAGCCAGCCGCTCTTTGATGGTATCGATGGCATTTTTTACGGCCATGCCATTCAGGTCGCTCCCGGAGGATGCTGCCGTTGGAGAGGTGTTCGGTACCTTGGATGTATTGGTGGCATTCACCCTCACTTTTTCAGGTCCGATCCCCAATTCGGCCGATGCGATCCGGAGAATTTTTGAGTGCAGCCCTTGTCCCATCTCCGTTCCGCCATGATTGACCAGTACGGTTCCATCGCCGTAGATATTGACCAGGGCCCCTGCCTGGTTCATGAAAGCAGTGGTAAAGGAGATTCCGAACTTGACCGGTGTAAGGGCGAGCCCTTTCTTGAAAAACTCATTGTCACGGTTGAACTGGTCGACCTCCAGCCTGCGCTGGTGATAGGATGACGTGGTGACCAGCTGGTCGTACATTTTTAAAAGATGGCTGTTTACCACCTTTTCACCATAGGGAGCCAGGTTATGGTCATCGGCCCGGTAAAAATTGAGGTGCCGGATTTCAGCCGCGTCTTTACCGAGGAATCGTGCAACCCGGTCGATCGCATTTTCGATGACGGCCATCCCCTGCGGACCGCCAAATCCGCGGAATGCCGTGTTGGAAGGCAGGTTGGTCTTCCATGCCTGCCCGGTGATGGAGACGATTGGCAGGTAATAGGCGTTGTAGGCATGCAGCATGGCGCGTTCGAGAATGGCCCTCGACAGGTCGGTTGCAGCTCCTGCGTCAGAATTCAGTTCAACCTTGTAGGCCAGGATCTTGCCCTGGTCGTCGAATCCGATTTCATACCTGGAGAAAAACCGGTGTCTTTTTCCTGTCATCACCTGGTCGTCGTCGCGAAACAAGTGAATCCTCACCGGATGTTTTGTGGCGTTCGCAAGCAGTCCGGCCCAGGCTGCCACATGATTTCCCTGGGTTTCTTTTCCGCCGAATGCCCCGC
>CAZPWZ010000454.1:0-2732 GCA_964590675.1 uncultured Draconibacterium sp. | reverse complement strand
AGCCTTACACGTGGAGCCAGCAGCCCATAAATAATATCTACAAAAATATTAATAATCACCAACATTACAGCAATGAAAAGAACAGCGCCCATCACTACAGGGAAATCATATTTTTCGAGTCCGTCAACAATAACAACACCTACGCCCTTCCAGTCGAACACATATTCAACAAAAACAGCACCGGCCATCAGTGACGCAAACCAGCCCGAAACGGCTGTTACAACAGGATTCAATGCATTACGCAATGCGTGCCTTCCAACTACTCTGAAATTTGACAACCCTTTTGCCCTTGCAGTACGGATATAATCCTGTGATAGCACTTCAAGCATTGAACTACGGGTTAACTCAACGATGATTGCTAGTGGACGGATACCGAGGGTAATGGCAGGCAATATCAGGTTTTTCAGATCGAGGAACTCTCCCCTGCCAAAATCGTCTACTGTATATAGCGAGCCAAACATACTAAGCCCGGTATACCCGGCAAGGACAAAAGCAAAAAGCCAGGCCATCAGTATGGCGGCAAAAAATGAGGGCAGCGACATCCCCAAAACGGATATGATCAGTGATAAACGGTCAAAAAAAGTATCCTTTTTAATCGCTGTCAGAATTCCAATGAATACACCGATAATCACGGCAAAACCCATGGCAACGGTGGCCAGAAGCATAGTATTTGGAAAAGCCTGGGCAAGAATCTCCGAAACCTCACGCTTACTCTGATAAGAGCGCCGGAGGTAAGGCTTTTTAAGGATTATTTTTGAATTACCGGCATTAATAAGGGTAAGATATGGTGCATATTTAACGCTGTCAGGGTACCAGAGGCTTTCGTGGTTTAATGTATTATGATAGGAAACCGGAGATAAATCATTTAGAAAACCCAGGTATTGTAAATGTAGCGGCTGATTACGGCCCAGTTCCCGGTTGATGGCTTCTACCGAAGAAATGTCAGCTCTCTGCCCAAGCATCATACGTGCAGGATCGCCCGGAAGAATGTTAAAAAGAAAGAAAACAAGCGTGATGACCCCGAAAAGTACAAATACCCCATAATAAATACGTTTCAGGATAAAGCGGAGCATAGCGGCACTATTTAGCTGAGGCCTGAATCAGATACCTTTTCTCAAAATCGCCGAATTCAGGAAAATCATTATAGTGCCATTTATCGACAATGATGCCGTCTTTCATCAGCAACATCCCCGGATTGGCCCTGACCATAACCTTCAAAGTGATGTCGTCGGCCATGTAGAACTCATAACCAAGTTTCAGTTTGCTGCGCGTTGAATCAATAAGCGATGGAAGTGAACTGGTCAGACCGATGAAACCACAACCTGACCCGATCGCCTTTTCTGCAAAACTACCGGCTTCCGATAATGCCTGCTGATCCGACTTTTCAAGGTCCCAGGCAACCAGTATAAACTGATAATCAGGGTTCCTGATGATTGATTCTGTCAGGTCAGTTCCGGTTGAATCCATAATCTGAAGATCATGTCCCTTGAAAACATTCGGATCTTCGACCCTTTGTTCGACAAATTCCCACTTCGACATCCAGACCGAATCATTGTAAGGATATTCAGGCGACAGATATTCTTTGATTTCACCGGTTTCCTTGTTCCTGTATTTAAGGAAGTATTTGACCGGCAAAGGATTGTCGTTATACATTTTATTACCCACCTTCCAGTCCATAAAGTCGATAACCGGAAGATGGCGATAACAGTATATGCTGAAACTGATAAAGAACACCAGGGTAATTCCTGCTATTCCGTAAGATTTCAGGTTATTCAGTGATTCCCTGGTTTTCTTCCTCCAAACCACCAGAACAATCGTAAAGATCATCAGGACTATATTCTTGTAAAAGGTTTGCCAGTTGGTTAGTTTTACCGCATCACCGAAACAGCCGCAATCAGGAACCGGGTTATACAGTGCATCAAAGAAGGTAAGCCCGGTGAAAAATGCCATCACAGCCAGCAAGAGTACAGAACCTACTTTCGGCTTCAGGTTCAGCAGGATAACAACCCCCAGAACAAATTCCATTGTACACAGTAATACCGACAGTGTGAGTGCGAACGGCATCATCCACTGGGCGTCCCAGGCAATAAAATAATCTTCGATACGGTATGCCATCCCAAGGGGATCAAGGCCCTTGACAAATCCGGAAAAGATAAAAACAACCCCAACCACGATCCGGGAAATGAAGTGCAGGATTTTCATATAGACAGGTTTTGTTTGGTGTCAGAAAATGGAGTGTTTATTGTGCAACCGGATTCTTCTGCTCCGATAGTTTAATCAGCGCGAAAACACCGTAGTTGATCATATCAAAATAGTTGGCATCCACGCCTTCAGAAATAAAGGTTCTTCCTTTGTTATCTTCTATCTGCTTGACCCTGAGCAATTTCATAAGGATAATGTCGGTAAGTGAACTCACCCTCATATTACGCCAGGCTTCGTCATAATCATGGTTCTTGTCCATCATCAGGCTTTTGGCAGCGCTAACATATTTGTCGTAATAAGCCTCTATTTCACCAGGATTCATATTCATTTCATCGCTGTTTCCAAGCTCAAGCTGAATCAGGGCAATAACGGCATAATTGATAATCCCGATAAATTCAGGCCACTCATCTTCAACAACCAGGTGTGTGCCTTTTCCCTGAATACTGCGTATCCTGTTTGCTTTGATATAAATCTGGTCTGTCAGTGATTCAGGACGCAAAACCCGCCATGCGGATCCATAATCCTTCATC
>CAZPWZ010000453.1:0-2737 GCA_964590675.1 uncultured Draconibacterium sp. | reverse complement strand
GGAAACATGGCCGGGATGAAGATGGTCAAGGGCGAGAAGGACAATGGGCAGGCGTTCAGGGTAGGGGGTGAACAGGGGGAAGGGGGCAGGTTTATTTTCTTTGCTTGGGGGAAAGGGCTTTAGTTCTTGACGATGCGTCCTCGACGATTGGCGATGGGGCTGACGGTGTTTTTTATTTGCTTTAATCACCGGGAAAACATCATGAACCTGATCCGAGAAAAGAAATGAGGTTCATCCGGCTGAGGCGTACTTCTTCTTGAAAGTGAGTTTCCTGCGATGCCGCCGGGTATGCATCCTGTCAATGTGTAATGAACACTTTTCATTGACGCTGTGAAAACCCTGTTTTTAATATGATTTTGTGCTAAAATTCAGAAAAATTTTTTGCTCATTTTCTTTTAAGAAGGGAGGCTTTCATGAAAAGCAAGCTATTGTTTGTTGGGATTTTGGTTACAAGTATAATACTGTTCACAACGTTCTTTGTAAATCTTTCCTTTGCAAATCGCTTAGTTTGTTACGATCCTCATACTAAGAAAAGCATCATAGTGCTTACTCCTAGCCTCTGTCCTTCCAATAACATTTTGGTAACAATCACTGACGCTGATTTAGCAAGCTTGAAAAATCAGCAATCTGAACCGCAACAGAAATCATTACAACAAGAGGCTGTAATGGCGCTTGATTGCTCACCTCAGAAATGCAGATGGATGAATAGCCCAATGACAGCACCAGGGTGTCAAATAAAATACTGTTGCTGTAAGAATAATTTAGCCAAATGTGAAATCGTTGATGATCGTGGTTGTTCCACACCACGGTTCCCGAGCCCGGGACACGGAAGTGTACCAAAGTAAATCCGCCTGTTCTGAGTATGGGAGTGTGGGGTCAGGTCTATTTTCTTGGCATTACGTTCTTGCATTGCAGGATTCGGCTGATCGAAGTGAAGTGCATCATTATCGGGAACTTCTGTCCAGGTTTGTTTGGGCAACAGCTCGTCAAGAACTAACGCCTTTTCCTCTATGCCGAGAAAATAGACCTGACCCCGTTCCCTTGGTCGAAAACCAGTATGGCGTCCCCGGGGTTTCCCTTACTTCCGGGAATGTTGTTTTTCTCATCTTCCCACTTCACACAACCTTTCAATCGGAAATCAACATAATCCGCAAGTTACATTTTTTGTTTAATTTTATTTTGACCTGATGAATGAAAAGGTTTAGTTATTATCCAAATAACTTGTTTGTTAACCAATTGTTTTTATTGTGGCCATAATATTTTGCTTTTTAAAAGCATAATTTTCAGGAGAAAAAAATATGAATAGGTATGCCTTCCGCAAAGAAAAAACGTGGTCGTTGATTGTCACAATTGTCCTTTTCTTCATAGTTACAATTACTTGGGCTTGTGCGGTGGCGCCTGTAAATAAAGTTGAAAAAATGTTGTATAAACCTAATATCACGCAGCAAGAGTATGCCAAAGATAGGTTTGAATGCATGAAAGAATCACAGCAAACGAAGTATCAAGCAAGAGGAGCAACTGGTGGTGGTATATTTTACGAGCCCGGTCACGCCAAAAGTGAAGTTGTAACGAATAAAGAGCTGTATGATTTATGCATGGAAGCTCGTGGTTATCGTTTTACTGAAGGAAACTCTCTTCCTAAAGATTTCACCGGTAAGGCGCCTTTCACCTATGGAAATGGCGACACATACGAAGGTGATTGGGTTAATGGCAAACAGCACGGAAAAGGAATTTACACCACTCCAGATGGCGGTAGACTTGAAGCGGACTGGTTTAACGGCGATGCACTAGCAGGAACTTTCAACTATGCGAATGGCAATAAATACGTAGGTGAATTTGTTAATAGTAAAAGACAAGGCAAAGGAACTTTCACTTGGAAAGGCGGCGACGCATACGAAGGTAACTGGGTTAATGATAGACCACAATGAAAAGGATTTTACACTTGGGCAGATGGCCGCAAATACGAAGGTGACTGGGTCAATGGTAATTTTCAAGGCAGAGGGACCTACACCTATGCAAATGGCGATAAATATGAGGGTGAATTCTTTGACGATAGATTCACTGGCAAAGGGACTTTTACTTGCGCAAATGGAAAGCAGTTCACGGGAAATCTTGAAAATAAATTACCAAAAGAATTAACTGCAAGATGTAACTGATTTCAATAAAGTGTTTGTTGGATGTCCCCCATAGGTCAGCATCCGGCCGTTTGCGGAGTTCCGCGGAGTTCCGGAACTCGCCTGAAACGAAGCGTCCGGCAATCCGGGCCAGAGGTTCAATATTTTGATCGGTAATCCTTATTCATTTTCTTCTCATTGTGACAGGGGAAATACTAGAGATCCCTGATCGTTAACCTAACAATTATTTCATATTAACACCTGCTAAATATTGCATTAAAAGCAATAATCCTGAAAAAAGCCAAACCATCAGGCGCCAAAGGCACTTACATCAAGAAGATAACGGTTACCTCGACCATGGGACCCGGCGTGCATGTGGATACTAATGCCGCTCTCGGGCTTGAAAAAGAGGATTAAAACGCTTGTGATATAATCGCAACGTTCTATTTCACCCAAGACAGCCGGTGCCCGCAAGGGCTTAATTTCCAGCCCAGGTGAGGATCATATTTGTTCTTGTGAACGGATAGTCCTTGCTGCGGAAACCGGCAGGGACTATTTTTATCCGAAAGGAGGTAAAGTCCATTGGCCTTCACGAAACAGGAAAAACAAAATCTGGTGAGCAC
>CAZPWZ010000452.1:0-2737 GCA_964590675.1 uncultured Draconibacterium sp. | reverse complement strand
ACCAAAACAAAGGGTGGTGTCGACGAACTTCTGCTGTGGCTTATTGATCACGGTGATGGGTTTACAGATGCTGGCCTGGTTGAGGAGTCCCTCATTCACAATCAGCCGGATGTTGTACGTCCCTGGCTGACTGTAAGAAAAGGACGGCGGATTATACAAAATGGAGGATGGAACGGATGCATTGGAACATGGCATAAATTTAAGACGGGTGAGGGTGAAATCCTGCCGGTTCGTATTGTAAAGGAACAGGGTATCGCCCACCCTGAAGAGCTCGGAGAAGTGGGCAGGCCGGCTCATTCCTCCGATGTTGCCAAGTGAAACCCCTGAAACCGGACCGGTAATTCCGGCAGGGAAGCTGAGCCGCCAGATCAGGTCGGGGGAGGAGGTTGAATAGTTGAGCTGAAATCCTGCAAGGCTTTCGCAGTCGCGGATCAGCGCCAGGCCGCCTGGATTCATCGATGGACAAACGGTCCCGAGGTTCACACCGGAGGGGTTATTCAACAGGGAATTACCGAATGATAACCTTGTCATGGTGTTGTCCCCCATATTGACAATCAAACCATACCATTGGCTATATTCCTTGATAAAACGGAAAGATCCGGGCAAATTTAATGCTCCAGGGGCTCCAAGGTCAGTCAAAACAGGTGAATTCAGCAGACTGTTCCCGAAATTCAGCCGCACAAGCTTATTGCCATTGGAACAAGTAAGAAATCCAATCCAGGTTCCGGTTTCATTAAAAATATCAAGGCAATGTGCTACATTGAGCATTGTATATGGTCCGAGAAGCGCCGCTGATGGAGTATTTGCAAGGGAGGCTCCAAAATCAAGCCTGACAATCCGGTTGTTATTGTTCACAAAACCTATCCATTTGCCATTGTCATAACAGATTTTTATTCCAAGAATAGTATCGCTCAGCATGCCAGCCCCTCCCAGGTTTGTCCATGAAACCGGGTCATTGCTGAAACTACTTCCATGATTGTATCTTACAACAGATTTACTACCCTGGTTGTTAATAAATGAATAACAGGTAGCACCTTCTTTTACTAAAGTACTGTAACCCGGAATATTAAGCAGGTTCCCGGGATTTCCTATATTCGTGCCGATTGGGTTGGACAATGTATTCCCGGAGCAAAAACTCCAGTAAAAAGTGGATCCACCCGTGGTGAGATTGTTGATGGTCACAGGGGTTCCCACGCAAACGGTGTCCGGTATTTCAAAGTCGGCTGTGAGGTTGCATGGCTCTGGAACCACAACGATGCTCTTGCAAATTGACACCTGGTCGGGAAGACCCTCATTCACCAGCAATCGAACATTATAGATACCCGGCTGATCATAGGAAAATACCGGAGGGTTGAACTGGTTGGAGGAAGAAGGAGTGGCATTATTACATGAGGCGAACGACAGCCGGCTGCGGGTTCCATTATCCCTGTTGGAAATATACACGAACAGGGTGTCATTCTGCCTGAACAATTCGGAAAATAAACATGGGCGCTGCAGTGAACCGATATTTCCTAAACTTTCAGATTGGATTGGTCCGGTGGGTCCGTCAGGGAAGCTGATGCGCCACAATAAATCATTGGATACGCTGGTATTCAGGTATCTTGTAACAAAACCATGGATTGTGCCGCAATCATGCAACAACGTGATTCCCATAGCTGCGGTACCACATACATTCCCCAGGTTGACTCCTGAAGGGGTGTTTTTTATGGAGTTGCCGAAGTCAAGCCGTGAAAGCGTGCTGTTGTTCAGATTAACCACAAATATATAGTTATTCCCCCCTTCGATAATGTGTGACATCTGTCCTGGCGCATTAAGACCTCCCGGTGTCCCAAGAATTTCAAAGGTGGGTGTGTTCATCAGGCTGTTGCCAAAATTCAACCTGACCAACCTGTTGCCGATGGTACATGTAATTAGCCCGATCCATTCGCCGCTTTCCTGGATGAGTAAAAATCCGTGGGCCATTTCCAGTTGCGAAACCGGGCCTATCACGGTAGCAGTGGGTGTGTTTTTAAGCGATGTGCCGAAATTCAGGCGTACCAATGCATCATAATTGCATACAAATCCAATCCAGTTGTTACCCTCCTTTTTTATTTGGATCCCCTCCACATCGTCCGATAATGTACCGAATGTCCCCAGGTCAACCTGGTTGTATGGCTGGTTGGCAAAACTGTTCCCATGATCATACCTGATCACGCTCTGGCTCATCTGGTTTGAGATAAAGGAAAAGCACTCATTGTTATCGGTGATCAGGGTTGAATAGGTGGGCACATTGAGCAAATTTCCAGGGTTTCCAATGTTCAACCCTGTTGGCGAATTGCTGATATTGCCTGAACAGAAATTCCAGTAAAAGGACGATCCCCCGGTTGTTAAATTTTGCAATTGAACCGGGGTATTGACACATACGGTATCCGGAGAAAAAAAATCAGCGGCAGGCTGGGCCGACAGCGTCATTATTCCGGGAACCCTGACCAGAATCAAAATCACAAAGAAGAATTTCACGGGGACAGGAAGTGTTGTCATAGTAATTATTCAAAAGAAGTGGGAGAACTGTCAGATGGAAAAAGAATTAAAATTACATAATTTTAATCATTCCAATAATTATTGTCACGTCCATGACCAGTATGCGGTGAACTTTAACTGATTTTAAAACTGCTTCAGCCCGGTTGTGGTAAAATAAAAACCTCCGAAACATCAATAAATACTGATGCTTTCGGAGGTCATTTGTGGAGCTGGAGGG
>CAZPWZ010000451.1:0-2753 GCA_964590675.1 uncultured Draconibacterium sp. | reverse complement strand
TCAGCATGCTGCATGAATATGGCGGGTCAAGAAGGAAACCCTCAGAGAAGGATGCCCTGGTCTTTATCCGGCAGAAACTCGACTCGGCCCGCGGCCTCATCGATGCCATCAAGCAACGGCAGGAAACATTGTATACCACCATGAAAGCGATCATGGATTATCAGCATGAGTATTTCCTTACAGGCGATGATACCAAGCTGAGGCCCATGATCCTGAAGGATATTGCCAGCATTGTTTCATTCGATATTTCCACGATCTCGCGTGTGGCAAACAGCAAATATGTGCAAACACCCTTCGGAACCCTGCTGCTGAAAAGCTTTTTCAGTGAATCGATGCTCAATACCGACGGCGAAGAGATCTCAACCAGGGAAATCAAAAAGATCCTGTCCGATACCATCGAGGCTGAAAACAAGTCAAAACCGCTGACCGACGATGAACTTGTTGATTTACTGAAAATCAAAGGATATAATATTGCCCGTCGCACGATTGCCAAATACCGCAAGCAGCTCAACATCCCTGTTGCGCGGCTCAGGAAAGAACTTTAATTCCGAACATTCTGATGGAAACCAAACTTGCCAGGGGAATCTCCTATATCTTTCACCCCCTGTTGATCCCTACCTATCTTCTGCTGGTGCTGCTGAACTTCGACATTTTCGTTACCCAGTCGATCCCGTTATACTACAGGGTCATCCTGGCGGGCGTGGTATTCCTGACAACGTTCATCTTTCCGCTCACCTTCACCTGGCTTCTATACCGGCTGCAGATGGTCAGCTCGTTGCTGCTGATCAGGAAGGAAGAACGGATCTTCCCGATCCTGGCCATCTCGGTTTTTTACTATGTAACCTACTACCTGCTGAAAGGAATTCATTTTTCAAGCATGTTCAGCTACTACATGCTGGGTGCGACACTCCTTGCAGTGCTTTCGCTGGTGGTGAATTTTTACCGGAAAATAAGCCTGCACATGGTCGCAGCAGGAAGTTTCACAGGTCTATTCCTCGGACTTTCGCTGAACTTTGGGGTCAACTTCAATACGGAGATCTTTTCCGGGATCCTCCTGTCCGGGATCATCGGTTTTGCACGGTTGAAGTCGGATACGCACGAACCATCCGAGACTTACGCCGGATTAGGACTGGGGGCGATCGTGATGGCATTGATGATGATCCTGATCTGAAATTTAGAAGGGCATCAGGACAAATCCGACTGAAATCGGGTAGATATCAACCCCGGTTCCCTTTTCAAAAACACTCGAAAGTGAATAATAGGCGTTGAGGTTGATCCATTTGTAACCAACGCGCAAAGTAGGGCCATAGGCGAACTTCTCGAGGTTTTTAATGCCCTTGAATGAGGTGATCAGGGTATTGCTCGTGTTATAGAGGTAGTCGTCGCCGACCCATTTGGAGTGGGCATAAACCATGTATCCAACCTTGAAACCGACAGCCACTGCAACCTTGCTCTTTGTTTTTAACCGGAACTCGAGCGGGATTTCGAGAAAAGGCATGGTCAGTTTGCTGCGTTTGTATTCCAGGCCATCCTCCACCTTTACAAACTGAAATGAAAGGCTGTCGCCCTGGAACCTGTAATTCCAATAGAGGTTATGAATGCTGATTCCCAGTCCGATGGCAAAGCTGAAGTTGCTTTTGCCAAAGGGCATGTTGTAGGTGGCAAATACGTTCACTCCCTGGTTGATGGTGCGAATTGACATTTCCTCGGGTGCATTCATCCATATATCGGTATATGCCCCGACCCCGATGCTGATGCGTTTTTTGGTCGCTTCATTGACCACCTGGGCATGACTGATGCGGGGAACAAGGATGAATACTGACAACATGATGGCTGTGAAGCCAATAGAAATATTCTGCAGGATTTTCATAAATTAAATTTTACCATGGACAAAATTAGGTAAATAAAACGTGGTCCGGGGCGAAAAATTGGATCAGCCCCATAAGTTTTCGGGATAAACGCCCCTGTTCACCAGCTCGCGAATGCTTTTTACTACGGCCATGCGGTCTTCCTTGTAGGTCATGCCAAACCATTGCTCATCGCAATCGAGGATCCTGACTGTGGCTTTTTTCAGCCGGATCAATTCATTGACCATGGACGGGATGTAAAATTCAGCCTTAAGGTTTTGGGCATTCGCCTTGATGAATGCTTCGAATCCTTTCTTCAGGAATTCAAAAAAGGAGGGTGTAAAACCCCAGAAGTTCATGGAAACGATGCTGTCGCCGGGAATGGTTATAAACTGCTCCTTCTCATCTTTATAGGCAATCCCTGTTTCACGCCGTTCGATATGGGTCCGTTCAACCACATCCACCAGGAATGCATTTGCATCGGGCTGGCAAACGCCCCGCGATACAGCACCAAATTCCGAGAGGGTATTGGCTACCCGGTAACCCACCATGCAGTAGTCATTTTCTCTTTCCGGCGTCCAGTTTTTGTAATAATCCGCCAGGGCCATGAAGGCTCCCCTTCCATAAAAATCATCGGCATTGATCACGGCAAAGGGGCCGTTGATCCTGCCATCGGCCATCATCACGGCATGCCCCGTTCCCCAGGGCTTGCTGCGGTTGTCGGGAATGAGAATACCGTCAGGCACCATCCATGTTTCCTGGAAAACATAGTCGATGGCAATTTTATCCTTCAGCCGCTCGACAAATGCTTCCTTGAAATCATCTTCAACTGATTCCTTGATAATGAACATTATTTTGCCAAACCCGGCCTGTATGGCATCGTAAATTGAATAATCGATGATCGTT
>CAZPWZ010000450.1:0-2754 GCA_964590675.1 uncultured Draconibacterium sp. | reverse complement strand
AGCGGGGACAGGATTCGAACCTATGACCTTTGGGTTATGAGCCCAACGAGCTACCACTGCTCCACCCCGCAGTATATTTTTACGTACCTTTGTACTTTCTTTCGCGGTGCAAAGATAGTATTTGTTTCCGTGTTATCCAACATTCAAAAAAAAATATGTCACATAAAGCAGGATTTGTCTCAATCATTGGTTATCCGAATGTTGGGAAATCAACCCTCATGAATGCCCTGCTGGGAGAGAAGTTGTCGATAATAACACCCAAGGCGCAAACCACCCGTCACCGCATTATGGGGATTTTCAGCGGGGATGATTACCAGGTTGTTTATTCTGACACACCCGGCGTGATCAAACCGCATTATAAGCTTCACCGGTCCATGATGTCGGCAGTTTTTGCGGCCCTCGATGATGCCGATGTCATTCTTCTGGTTACCGAGCCAGGCAATGAATTCAAACAGGAAGATATTCTCAGGAAGCTCAAGGAAGCAACCGTACCGGTAATTGTAGTCATCAATAAAATCGACCTTGGCAATATGGAGATCCTTGAATCAGAGGTTTCCAAATGGATGAAATCACTTGAAAAGGCAACTGTGCTCCCTGTTTCAGCACTGCACAAACTTAATCTTGACCAGGTTTTCAAATCTATCCTGCACCATTTACCGGAGTCGCCGGCATTTTACCCCAAGGATGAACTGACTGACCGCAGTCAGCGATTCTTTGTCTCGGAGATCATCCGGGAGAAGATTTTACTGAATTTTTCACAGGAGGTTCCCTATTCAACAGAGGTGGCTGTCGAATCCTTCAAGGAGGAGGATCATCTTACGCGGATCACGGCAACCATTTTTGTAGCCCGGGAAACCCAGAAGGGCATCCTTCTTGGTCACCAGGGATCAGCCATTAAAAAACTGGGCACCGATGCCCGGAGGGATATTGAAGCCTTCCTGGATAAGCACATTTTTTTGGAATTGCGCGTTAAAGTAGCCAAAGACTGGCGTGAAGATGACCGGGCACTGAAGCGATTCGGGTACTCGGTGGAATAGTAAGACACATCATCACATTATCACATCAGCATATCATCACATTATCACATCAGCACATTAACACATCATCACATTAGCACATCGAAATTATGACAAACATTATTGCAATTGTCGGCCGTCCGAATGTTGGAAAATCGACCTTATTCAACCGTTTATGCGGAGGGCGTGAAGCCATCGTCGACCCGACCAGCGGGGTTACGCGTGACAGGCATTACGGTCATGGAGACTGGAACGGAAAATATTATTCTGTAATAGATACCGGGGGATATGTTCATCAGTCGGGAGACGTTTTCGAGGATGAAATCAAAAAGCAGGTCAAGCTTGCCATTGATGAGTCGGATGTCATCCTGTTCATGGTGGATGCCAAGGAGGGGCTGACCGCCATGGATGATGATGTGGCTAAAATGCTGCGGAGATCGAAAAAGCGGGTTATCCTGATCGCCAATAAGGTGGACAGTTATAAAATGGTGGATGACATCCATGAATTTCATGGCCTGGGCCTGGGTGAGATTTATTCGATTGCTGCAACCAGCGGCAGCGGCACAGGGGACCTGATGGATGAAGTGGTTCGCGAATTTCATGATCCTGAAGGCACTGAGAACAATCAAATCATGCTGGATGAACTGCCGAAAATTGCCATCGTGGGCCGTCCGAATGCCGGGAAATCATCACTGGTAAACATGCTGCTTGGCAATGACCGGAATATTGTAACTCCTGTTCCGGGAACCACCCGCGACTCAATCCATACCCATTACCAGTATTTCGGGCTTGATTTCAATCTCATCGACACTGCCGGGATCAGGAAAAAGGCGAAGGTGACCGAGAACATTGAATTCTATTCTGTGATGCGCGCCATCCGTTCGATTGAAAGCAGCGATGTATGTATCCTTATGGTGGATGCCGAACGTGGCTTTGAGGCACAGGATCTGAATATTTATTCGCTCATCGAAAAAAATCATAAAGGGGTGGTCATCGTGGTCAACAAGTGGGATCTTGTTGAAAAAGAGACCAACACCCACAAAACCTTTGAGGAGAATATCAGGGATCAGATCAAGCCATTTGTGGATGTTCCCATTATTTTCACATCCGTGGTTACCAAGCAGCGCATTTTCAAGACGGTTGAAACGGCCATCCAGGTATTTAAAAACCGTTCGAAGAAAATCGGAACTTCGGCCCTGAATGATTTCATCCTCCCGATCATCCAGGAGATGCCGCCTCCCGTGACAAAAGGAAAATATGTGCGGATAAAATATGCCATGCAGCTTCCAACGGTTTTTCCATCTTTTGCGTTTTTCTGCAACCATCCGCAATACTTAAAGGAGCCCTACAAACGTTTCATAGAGAATAAACTCCGGGAGCAGTTTGATTTTAACGGTGTTCCGATGGAGATCTATTTCAGGCAAAAATAAGTTGATGGAGAAGGGTATCCGGATCGATAAATGGCTTTGGGCCGTAAGGATTTTTAAAACCCGCAGCCTGGCATCGGAGGCTTGCAGGTCGGGCAAGGTGAAAATTCTCGGGCAGGTTATCAAACCATCGCACGAGGTAAAAACCGGGGAGGTCATTGCTGTTGCCTTTCCACCGATTGTCAAGACTGTGAAGGTGACCGGGATCACGGCTAACCGGATGTCGGCCAGATTGGTGCCGGGTTTCATGGAGGATTTGACCCCTGAATCGGAATATCAAAAGCTCAAACACGACCATCCGCTGAATTTTG
>CAZPWZ010000449.1:0-2755 GCA_964590675.1 uncultured Draconibacterium sp. | reverse complement strand
AATCATGTTAATGTAACATTATCCCTTTAATTTGATTTTGTAGTATTCTACCCACTTGTACCGCTCGTTTGCGGGCATGTTTTTATAATCAACATCTCCACGGAACAGGGAATACGGGGGAGTCAACTCCAGATTCACCGAAAACTCAGATCCCGATCTGGCAAAAATAGGCGCATCGACAGAATTGCGTGACAGACCGATACTGTAACTAAAGGCATTATAAACACCATTACCTCCGCCGAATGTGAAAATCGAAGAATAATTATAGGTGTTATAGCGGTTATAATTTAAACTCTGGTAGAGTGAAAAATAATCATCAGGCCACCGGAGCTGTGTACCCAGACCAACTGATATCCCATCGATTTTAAAATAGGCAAAGTTGGCATCATTGGCAGCCAGCCCGTTGGTATACCGCGAGTGAAAGTAGGACAAGCTGAGCGCAAGCGGTCGGCGGCCGCCAAGCCAGGGTTCCGTGAAAGAAAAGCTGTAGCTGTAATATCCTTTGCCGTAGGTCTGAAACCTTAAACTCAGTTTCTGCCCGTCACCCGCCGGAATCGGCTTCCAGGACTTCAGATTCGTTATATTCCTCAATGAGAAATTGTTAAAAGACAATCCCAGGGTGCCTACAATTCGGCCATACCCCCAGCCGCCGGAAAGCTCAATCTGGTCGGCCGATGTTTCCGTAACCTCATACCCGATATCAACAGTACCATCTTCCGGGTTGGGATTCACACTTGGTGTAAGTTTCTCTGCATCAAAATATTTCAACTGCGCAAGCTGGCGTTGGGACCGGATCAGGCGATCGCGGCTGAAAAGCTGTCCCGGGCGCGTTTGAACTTCACGCAAAGCCACATGATCATTGGTTTTCGTATTTCCCTTGATGGAAACCCTGTTTACGGTTGCCTGCTTGCCTTCATGCATGCGTATTTCAAGGTCGATCGAGTCATTCTGAACCCTTGTTTCAACGGGTACGACATCAAAAAACAGGTACCCGTCATCCATGTACAACGACCTGATATCAGTACCGTTAGGGTTATAGGTAAGTGCCTCCTCCAGCGATTCCCGGTCATAGACATCCCCCTTTTTGAACCTCAGGATACGATCCAGGAAGCCGGAGGAATACTTCGTATTTCCAATCCAGGTGATATTGCGGAAATAGTATTTCGGGCCCTCTTCAATCCACAAGTCAATGTTGATCGTATTATCAGGATTCTTTGAAATGGAATCACGGATAATACGGGCATCACGATATCCCAGTTTATTGTACTTCGAAATAAGCAGCCGCTTGTCTTCCTGGTAATCGTCATCGATGAATTTCGATGATTTGAATATCCTAATCCGGATGTTGTCACTGGCATGCTCCCCAAGCACGTTCCCGATCTCGACGAAATCAACGGTCACAGCCTCCTTGGCAGTCTCATAAACAACCTTGTCAAGGTCATTCATGGGATTGAACACACTCTTTTCCTTGGTCTTTTTAAACGAAGCCTTTGCCAAATCCGACCCGATATTCTTGTTACCATGGATGTTGATGGTATAAACCTTTACCTTTTCATTTTTATCGATGTTGATGTACAGCGTAACTTCATTGGCCGCTGCGCTGTCCTTGCGCGGGATGACATCCACCTCACAATTCAGGAATCCCTTGTCGTTGTAAAAATTCTTGATAATATTTTTGGTCTTGATGATCATGTTGTCGGTCACATAATCACCTTTCATCAGGCGGATCTTTTGCCTTAGATCATCGGCATCTGACTTTTTGATCCCATTGAACTGGAACTTGGATAACCGCGGACGCTCTTTCAGGTAAAAATCAAGGAAAACCTGGTTGTCAATAACCTTTGTAACCGAAACCTTGATATCCTCAAATAATCCCTGTTCCCATAACTTCCGAACCGCTTGGGAAATCTTATCTCCGGGGATCTTGACCTTATCACCGACCGTCAACCCGGAAAGCATGATTAAAACATTACCATCCAGGTATTTAACCCCGCTCACAGTCATACCGCCAATATAATACTCCTTGGGGCTATTGTAATCAGTCACATTATTTTCACCAAGACTAATTTGTGCAGACAAAGGCTGGAGAAAGAGAAGGAAAAAAAGTATTATCAGCAGGTTACGAAGTTTCATCCGGGTTTATTTACGTAGTTTTCCTTCAATTTCATTAATCTGTTCACTGGTAAGTCCAAATCTGCGTTCCCGCTGCTGGAAATCAAGAATGGCTTTGTAAAAGTCCTCTTTCCCGAAATCAGGCCAAAGCGTATTGGTAAAGTACAATTCAGCATAGGCGATCTGCCACAGAAGAAAATTGCTGATCCGATATTCACCGCTGGTTCTGATAAGCAGTTCAGGATCCGGAATAACTGATGTGGCTAAAAAACTGATGAAGGTCGAAATATCAATCTTTTCAGGATCCAGTTCCCCTGATGCTGCTTTGCGGGCCATCGCCCTGGCCGCCTCAACCAGCTCCCAGCGCGAACTGTAGCTAAGCGCAAGCGTCAATGTCAATCCGCTGTTACCGGCCGTTTCGTTGATGGACTTCATCAGTTCACGATAGCTTTTAGCCGGCAAACTCTTTAAATCACCAATTGCATTGAGGCGTATGTTGTTATTCATCAACGTTTTCATCTCACCATGGAGCGAATCGACCAGGATCCGCATCAGGGCATCGATTTCATATTTCGGCCTCTTCCAGTTCTCAGTTGAAAATGCATACATCGTCAGGAACTGGATTCCGATTTCAGCAGCAGCT
>CAZPWZ010000448.1:0-2757 GCA_964590675.1 uncultured Draconibacterium sp. | reverse complement strand
ATCTCATCTAAAATTAAAATATCCGGTTTAAGTGCCGTTGCAATTGAGAACCCAAGTCTCACCGCCATCCCTGAACTGTAACTCTGCACCGGCGTATTGATGAATTCGCCCAGTTCTGCAAATTCAACAATCTCTTCGAACTTGGTATCGGTCTCCTTTTTACTCAATCCCAAAACTGAGGCATTGACATAGATATTCTCCCGTCCGGTCAGAATTGGATTGAACCCGGCTCCCAGGGCGATGAGGGCGCCGACCCTTCCCCGCATCTCGATGCGGCCCTGGTCGGGCTTGATCAGCCCGTTGAGCATTCTTAGCAGTGTAGTTTTTCCCGCACCGTTTCTACCGATCAGCCCCAGGCATTCTCCGCGTTTAAGTTCAAAGCTGACATCCTTAACCGCCCAGAATTCATCCGGCCGCAAAGCACTCCGATTTCTCCCGGACCGGCCGATAAGCTCCTCACCCAGGTCTTTCAACCCGTACCACAGAGACTTTTTCAGATTCCGGCAGAACTTCTTTGAGACATTTTCGACTTTGACCAGGGTATCTTTCATGTCTTAAGCGCTCATTCTCTCGATCAAAATATGCATGGCTGTCCGGTAAATAATCCATGCGACCAGCAACAGGGTAATAACCAGAGCATTGACCAGGAAAAAATATCCCAGATATTCAGAGGGCAGCCCGGTCAGCCAGTTTCGAGTATTCAATACCAGGGGTGTCATGGGATTCAACTTGTATAGGGTTCCGGCAATGTCTCCCGAGGGCATGGGGAAAACAACCGGGGTTAAATACATGAGGAATTGGAGCAGCAGGGGGAGGGCTTTTCCCACATCGGTATATAGCATCCCGATCGGAGTAATTAGCAATCCTAGGGCGGTTCCTGTCAGAATCAGCGACAATACGCCAAGGGGAAACCATGCCAGACTCCATGAGGGGTAAATGCCCACGATGCTCAGGGTAGCCAGCAAGAGGACAACCTTGATGGTCCCATTGACCAGGGTCTGATAAATTCCGGAAACGATGAGTGCTTCCCGGGGGAAATTGATCTTGGACAGCATATGCCTGGCGGCGATGGTCTGTTGCAGAGGGCTGTTGACCGCATCCATGAAGATGGCCCACAGCATGGTCCCGGTGAACACATACACAGGGTAGGGCAGATTTGTTTCTCGAACCGTGACGATGCCTGCAACACTCAGGAATATCCAGGTCAGGGTGTGCGCCAGTGGCAGAATGAACGCCCAGAGCAGTCCCAGTGCGGCCTGTCGGTATTGGGCTCGGATATCACGTACGGCCAGTTGCCAGGCCAATTCCCGACCGGCGAAGAGGTCCATGAACATTTTGCGAATCATTCCGTACTGGTTTGATAGTGAAGGTTCAGGAGAGTAGACGGTGATATGCTCTCGATCCATACGTCAGCTATTCCCTCTTCTTTCCCAAACGAGCAAATTGGCCGTTCCTTTTACTTGGGGGGAAATCCTAAATTCCCGACCGGTTAGGACCAGGGGACGGATCTTGCGTTTGGTATAGCGCTCTGTTTTACCGGTCAGGTCGCTCATTTGTTATGCCACTTCCAGGCGGTTTCAATAATCACCTCCAAATCATCGAACTGAGGATCCCATTTTAAAACATGCCTTGCCTTTTCTGAACTCCCGACAAGTTCGGGTGGGTCACCGGCTCTTCTTGCCGATGTTACAGCTTTAATATTTCTGCCCGTTATCTTTCTTGCTGTATCGATTACCTCATGCACGGAAAATCCGTTCCCATTTCCCAGATTGAATGAGTCACTACAGCCACCATTGAGCAAGTATTCCAATGCCAGGATATGTGCAGAAGCCAAGTCATTCACATGAATGTAATCCCGTATACATGTACCATCCGGCGTCTCATAATCAGTTCCTAATATTTTAATATCTTCCCTCCTGCCCAATGCACCATCTAACACAAGAGGTATCAGGTGTGTCTCCGGTTCATGCCATTCGCCTATCTCACCGTCCGGATCGGCCCCTGCTGCATTGAAATATCTCAAGTTAACATGCTTTATCCCGTATGCACTTTCATAGTCTTGCAGCATTTCTTCAACCATCAGCTTGCTTTTCCCATATGGATTTACCGGATGCTGCGGGTGTTCTTCCGTAATGGGGATCTCCTGGGGGATGCCATATGTGGCACATGAGGAGGAAAATATGAAATTCCTTATTCCAAATTCTCTAATGACATTAAGAAGATTAATAGTATTGGCCACATTATTCTGGTAATACTTGGCGGGATCTATAACTGACTCGCCGACGTATGCAAAGGCGCTGAAATGCATAACCGCCTGGATGGAATGTTTCCTAAAGCAGAGACGCAATTGTTCTTTATCAGTAATATCTCCAAGGACAAATGCACCCCACTTTACAAAGTCCTCATGACCATAGCTGAGATTATCAAAAACAACTGTCCGATAACCTTTTTCATTGAGCATTTTATTTACATGAGAACCAATATACCCGGCTCCACCGGTAATAAGGATGATGCTGGTCGGATTGATTATTGTTGTGTTTTGGGTCATCGTTTTAGTCACCGATCCTCCAGCTTGCTGTTCTTCGCATGGTTGAGACCTATCATACCCTTGGCATACAGGTCTCTAAAGTAAGCTATGGTTCTATGTAACCCCTCGACAAGGGCTATTCGCGGTTCCCATTCCAGGGCATGCCGGGCAAGTGCGATATCGGGACAGCGTTGTTTCGGGTCGTCTTCCGGCAGGGGCTGGTGTATCAA
>CAZPWZ010000447.1:0-2763 GCA_964590675.1 uncultured Draconibacterium sp. | reverse complement strand
GGCGCGCGAATGCGATCTGCAGGATCTGAGTTTCGGCTATGGGATGGAGGAGACTGCCACTGAAGAGGAGCGCCGCGAATTCCCGGTAACCGACATTGGCGACAAGATAAAACTGCATATGAACCGCTGCATCCTTTGTTACCGGTGTGTTTATACCGCTGATCAGCTTACCGACAAAAGGTTGCATGGCGTCCTTTACCGCGGGGATGTTTCAGAAATTGGCACCTTTATTCAGAATTCCATTACCAACGATTTTTCGGGAAATGTCATCGATGTTTGCCCGGTTGGAGCACTTACCGACAAAACCTTCCGGTTCAAAAGCCGGGTATGGTTTCTGAAACCGATGAACGCCCACCGCGGATGCAGCAAGTGCAGCGGAAAGGTCACGGCATGGATGTTCGGGAACGAAATCTACCGCATCACAGGCCGCAAGGACCAATTTGGCGAATTGGAAGAGTTTATTTGCAATGAATGCCGGTTTGAGAAAAAGGAACTGAATGACTGGACCATCGAAGGTCCAAGGCACATCAGGCGCCAGTCGGTGATCTCAGCGAATCATTATGAACGGATGAAGAAACAGTCTTTGATAAACCCGATTGAAGGGACGATGGAAAAACAAGTGTAATTCAAATTGCATTTTGCACGTTGAATTAAAATAACCAATGGCAGAACAAATTATATATAAAATCCTCCTTGCCAGCTTCATCCTGGTCCTCAGCCTCGTTGTGGCGATGTATTCCACGCTCATCGAACGCAAGGTGGCAGGATGGTTCCAGGACCGTCATGGCCCCAACCGTGCAGGTCCATGGGGATTGCTGCAGCCCCTGGCCGATGGGCTCAAACTCTTTTTCAAGGAGGAGTTCATGCCCAATTCAGCCGATAAATTTCTTTATATCCTGGGCCCATCCCTCACCATGTTTATCGCACTGCTGACGAGCGCCGTCATTCCATGGGGGCCTGACCTGGTGATAAATGGCCAGACCTATGCGCTGCAGGTTGCTGATATCAATATTGGGATCCTCTATATTTTCGCTATCGTATCCATCGGCGTTTATGGCATCATGATCGGCGGGTGGGCATCGAACAATAAGTACGCTTTGCTTGGCGCTGTAAGGGCCTCGTCTCAGATGATCAGCTATGAACTTGCCATGAGCCTTTCGATCATAACCATCGTGATGATGACCGGGTCGCTCAGCATGCGTGACATTGTGGCGCAGCAGCAGGGATTCAACTGGAACATCATTTATCAACCCCTGGGATTCCTTATTTTCCTGATTTGTGCATTTGCGGAGACAAACCGTGCTCCTTTCGACCTGCCCGAATGTGAAACGGAACTGGTTGGAGGGTATCATACAGAATACAGCAGCATGAAGCTGGGTTTTTACCTTTTTGCCGAATACATCAACATGTTTATCTCGGGGGCGGTGATGGCTACCCTTTTTCTTGGCGGATATCATTTTCCGGGACTGGATAAACTGGGACTTTCTCCCAATGTGTTCGCTTTTGTGGGCTTTATGGTGCTTTTTACTAAAATCACTTTTTTCGGCTTTATTTACATGTGGATCCGCTGGACACTTCCGCGTTTCCGCTACGACCAACTGATGCGACTTGGATGGAAATCACTGATTCCCCTGGCTATTCTGAATGTGGTAATAACCGGGGTAGTTATATTAATAAACCAATGAAAGTCAAATCTAAATCAGTCATGTCATGAAAACGTTTACAAGTTTGTTGTTGTTAATCCTGCTGGCCTTGCCGGGCCTGCGGGTTTTAGGACAGCCGTGTGCTGCAGCAGTCAACGTTTACACGTTTAATTACGACGGAAAAACTTATGAGATTATCAAAGAAATGAAAACCTGGGAGGATGCCGCAGCCTGTGCAGTCGAGCGGGGAGGGTACCTTGTACAGATCGAAAGCATGAATGAACAGAATGCCATGTTTGATGCGGTACTGAACGGGGCAGGAGTTCCGAATAATTATGTCTCTGTTTTTGATGGTGGTGGCGTGGCTTATGTTTGGATCGGGGCGACCGATAAAATTTCTGAAGGAACCTGGATCTGGGACGGCAATAACGATGGCACCGGGCCAAACTTCTGGAATGGCCAGGGAGCTGCCGGATCTGGAAACGGAGCACCGGTTGGCGGACTCTATAACAACTGGGGAGGAAGTTCTGCAGGGCTGATCCAGGAACCGGATAATTTTGGAGGAAGCCAGAACGCAGCAGGAATGGCGCTTCGTGGATGGCCTGGTGGCTCTGGAGCCCTTGGAATAGCTGGCGAATGGAACGATCTTACTATGACCAACAGTCTCTATTTTATTGTGGAGTTCGACAATACGGGATTGCTTGAAGAGGGACAAAAACCGATCATCATTTCCCCGAACCCTGTGAAAGATAAATTATTGATCCAATCGGGATTTTCAGGTATCGGAATATCAGAAGTAAAAATCCTGGATTCAAACGGAAAGGTTGTTGTCGTTGATAAGGATCCCTCACCTGCTTACCATATGATGGATCTTTCGGGATTGTCAGGCGGACTTTACCTGGTCAGTATTACCATGGATGACAACTCGGCTTACAACCATAAGATTATAGTTGAATAACCAAATAGTTCGTTAAACGCTGCGAAACAATATGCAATCACTTACGAACCGTTCTAGGGTAGTTTCGGATAAAAAGATGTCCTTCTGGGAACGGATCTATTTACCGGCCATCGTTGGCGGGATGCGGATTACTTTCGGGCACCTGTTCCGCAGAAAGACTAC
>CAZPWZ010000446.1:0-2775 GCA_964590675.1 uncultured Draconibacterium sp. | reverse complement strand
CCAGGAGATGGGCAAGGTGCTGGCGGAGGCTCGCGGCGACGTGCAGGAAGCCATCGACATGACCTTCTACATGGCAGGCGAGGGTCGCCGTCTAGTGGGCGAGACAGTTCCTTCTGAGCTGCCTAACAAGTTTGCGATGGCCGTACGCGACCCAATCGGAGTTATCGGCGCGATTACGCCCTGGAACTTCCCGATTGCTATCCCCTCGTGGAAGCTGATGCCCGCCATAGTTGCAGGCAACACTGTCGTTTTCAAGCCTGCTTCGGACACTCCCCTGCTCGCGCTTGAGCTAGTCAAGATACTCGAAGAAGCCGGGTTGCCTGCGCTGTTCGCCCGCATCTATCCAGCGCTGGATGCCCTGGGTGAAACTTATGAAATTGTTTTTGTGAATGACGGCAGCCGTGACCGCTCGGCGGCCTTGCTGCGCGAACAGTTTGCACGGCGGCCCGATGTCACCCGTGCCATTTTGCTGGCCGCTAATGCAGGCCAGCACATGGCCATCATGGCGGGCTTTGAGCACTGCCGGGGCGAGATCATCGTTACGCTGGATGCCGATCTGCAAAACCCGCCTGAGGAAATCGGCAAGCTGGTCGCCAAGATGCATGAAGGCCATGATTATGTCGGCAGCATTCGCAAAAAACGGCAGGATAGCCTGTTTCGTACCTGGGCTTCGAGGGCGATGAACCATCTGCGTGAAAAAATCACCCGCATCCGCATTACCGATCAGGGCAACATGCTGCGCGCGTATTCGCGTAACGTGGTTAATGCCATCAACAGTGTTGAAGAAGACATCAAAAACAAACCTGACATTAAGGAACAAATTGAAGATATAATCATGGAACTCAAGGGTTGACAGTGTGTGAATATAGCTGCCGAAACCTGTTGATAAAAAAAACTGATTGTTAAAATAACTTGACAAATAAGGGAATTAACAATATATTTTATGTCACATATTTTTCAGGTATAAGTTACGAAAAACTATCAACAAACTGATAGTTTTATAACCATTGATAAAATCAGGAGTTAGCGACTTATCAACATAAAGTCCCACACTACTGCTAATACTAATAAATAACAAAAATTTATTAATATAATAATAATAGGTAAAGAGAATATGAAACTATCAGTCAACAGTGAAATCCTCTACAAGGCCATCAATATAGCCGAATCGGTGATATCATCAAAAAACATTAATACGATCCTGTTTAATTGTTTTTTCAATGTGCATAAGGACATGATTGAAATTATCGGAACCGATAATGAAATCGCCGTCAGAACCAGGATCAATGCCCTTTCTGATGAAACCGGCACCTTCACGGTGAACGGAAAAAAATTTTCAGGCATACTCAAGGAATTGCCTGATGATGATGTGGATATCGTTATCAATGATTCCATGGTTATAGATTTTAAAAGCAAGTCGAAAGATCTCAAGGGAAAGTATTCCCTCATCGGCAGCAGCGCTGATGAATATCCGTCAGTGCCGAATTTCAAGGATGTCAATTCCATTGAAATAGACCAGCTCATGTTCAAGGAAGTTATAAAAAAAGTAATCCATTCAGCCGCCCTGGATACCATCAAACCCATTTATAACAGCCTGTATTTTACTTCTGACAAAAAAGGAAGCCTCACTGCCGTGGCAACGGATTCCCGCAGGCTGTCGGTCATAAAAAGGGAAGTGGATAACGAGCTGCAGTCCGGCGAAGGCGTCATCATCCCCCTCAAGACCATTCACGAAGTGTACAAGCTACTCGATACTTCGGGGCGGTGCAGATTTTCATATGACGACAAACAGTGTTATTTTAAAATAGGCGATACGGAAATAATATCCCGCATTGTCGAAGGACAGTATCCCAATTACAAACAGGTCATCCCGGTTGAATATCTCGCGACCGCCATGGTGGAAACCAAAAAACTTTTAAACACGGTGAAACGTACCATGATTTTCACCAGGGAACCGGCCAACCGCATCATCCTCGGGTTCAATAAAAACAAGCTCACCATCGAGGCCAGCACGCCTGAACTGGGCCAGGCCGAAGAAGAACTTTCCATCGAAACCAGCTCGGAAGAAAAAATATCAATAGGCATCAATGCCCAGTTTTTACTGGATGTGCTGAGGGAAATCGATTCCAGTTCAATAAAAATAGGCATCACGGGCGCGATGAACCCCCTGACCGTGACCCCGGAAGACGACAGTAATTTTATCACGGTCATCATGCCTATTCATATCAAGTCGACCCAGAATGAATAGTCGCGCGGAATGATACTAAGGAGTTTGATCCTGAAAAATTTCAGGAATTATGAAACCCTTGATCTTGCGTTTGATCCTGAAATAAATTTCATCATAGGCGATAACGGGACTGGAAAGACCAATATCCTGGAAGCGATATCAGTGGTATCCGGCATCAAGTCGTTTCGGAACGTGGCGGAAACCGAAATCATGAAGTGGGGAAGTGAATCCTATTATATCGCCGGTGAGTTGGGAGACAACGAAGATTCCTCGTTTGAATCAGCCTGTCTCAAACAGGGCGAAACGGTGAAAAAAAAATTCAAAATTGAAATTATTCTTTGTATTATCTTAACGATAATACTTTTCTTCACGACTTTTCAATACTTATTGCCATTCAAAAGCTTTGGAGATATTTGGTCACATCTTGCATCAGTTCAGGAACTTAAAAAACCTTTAAACGAAATTGGTGATCCTTATTTTCATACCGGTCCAAAAGATCCGCACAACGGACCATACTTTGTTGCAATTGCATTTGCTAGTAATCTTAC
>CAZPWZ010000445.1:0-2786 GCA_964590675.1 uncultured Draconibacterium sp. | reverse complement strand
CGCCGGTTCCCCGCAGACGTCCTGCAATTTCGCCGGAAAGTTCGGTGGGGAAGGGACCGGCTCCGACACGGGTTTGGAAGGCTTTGGTGATGCCGATAATACGGTTAACCGGCATGATGCCCAGCCCCAGGCCGCTAAAAACGCCGGTGGCAGTGGTGCAGGAACTGGTCACAAATGGATAGGTGCCGTGGTCAAGGTCCAACAGAGCACCCTGGGCGCCTTCTGCCAGAACCTGATCGCCATCTTTCAAAGTTCCCCGCAGCAGGCTTGAAAAATCCTGGATATAGGGCGCCATCTGATTGGCGGATGCGATCCACTCATCGGTGAGGGTTTCAACAGCCAGGGGTGATTTTTGATAGAGCACCTGCAACTGGTGATCGACCTGTTTGAAATGTTCAAGGACTTTGTTTCGGAAGGATTTCGCGTCCAGGATATCACCGGCGCGTAAACCACGGCGCGCAGCTTTATCAACATATGCCGGGCCGATGCCGCGTCCGGTGGTGCCAATGGCATTTTTACCGCGGGCTTCGTCTTGTGCCTGGTCCAACAGGCGGTGCGCCGGGGTGATGAGATGAGCCAGCGGGGAGATAAATAGACGACGGGGGGAAACATCCACCCCGGCCTGTTTCAGCGAGTCGATCTCTGCCAGCAGGGTGGCGGGGTTGATCACCATACCACTGCCCATAATACCGACGGTGTGCGAATGGACGATCCCGGATGGGATAAGGTGAAGTTTAAAAGTCTGGTTCCCAACGGTAACCGTGTGGCCGGCGTTATCGCCGCCATTAAAACGGCAAACCAGGGCTGCATCTGCGGAAAGCAAATCAACAACCCGACCTTTTCCCTCATCCCCCCATTGTGTCCCGATGGCAATGTTCAGTGGCATGGCAGACTCCTATTATCTATGTTTGCTATTCTCGTATTTCTTCGGGTCAACAGATGCTATGTAAGGAAGATTGCGGCCTTTTTCATCGATATCCAGTCCGTAACCCACCACGAAAACATCCGGGATTTCAAATCCAAGGTAGTCAATGGGGACATCCACTTTGTGGCGTTCTACCTTATCCAACAGGGCGCAAACTTTCAGGCTTCTGGGGTTGCGGTCAAGCAGCAGCTTTTTGACGGTGTTGATGGTGTAACCGGTATCCACAATATCATCAATCAAAATGACATCCCACCCGCTGATATTGGTCTTATGATCTGAATCAATGCGGATGAAACCGCTGGATTCGGAGCCTGAGTATGAGGATACCGACATGAAATCCATGGTGAGGGGGATTTGCACTTTGCGCATCAGGTCGGTGATGAACATCACGCTGCCGCGCAGCAAGCCGAGCAGCAGGAGTTTGTTGGAATCTTTGTAGTCGTTGTGGATCTGGTTGCCAATAAAAGCGACGCGTTTCTCGATTTCTTGCGGGGTAATTAATACTTCACCAATAAAGTCATAGGGGAATTCTGGTTCAGGAGACATATTTGTCCCTCCATTACTGGAATTATGCGTAAAGCAAACCTATGATAAAGCATTTTTCCTGTAATGACGGAATGTCCCGCTGAATTATGGAAAGGAATATCACCGGGTGGAATATCGGAATTAGTCCCCACGTTACTAGGGCCTATCAGTACGGTATAGTGGGTTTTTGCTCTGGTTGCGTCCCCGAAAAATTATTAAATTGTTTGAGAACTTTCGCGCGATTAATTAGCATTTTCACTTCAGAAATATGACTGAAGATAATTACCGGTGTCAGGATCGATTTTGAAATAGGCTATCAAAAAAGTAATTCTGCCAGGGTAACAATATCTTTGCGTGAATCTATTCCAATTCCAATTGCTGCCGGATGAATTCACGCGCAATAGAAGCTGTTTTAAATGCAATTTTGGCTTCTGATAAATCTGCAGATTCGCCAGGATACCTGAAATTTATTGCGTACCCTTCGAGTATATTCAAATCTGCCCGGATAATTTGAAAAGCAGGTTGAATTTTAATACAGAGTGCCAGCAAATCCATCAGGATATGAGTCTTGGGAATAAGGTAACCATTTTCTTGTAAATAAGCTTTAAGATATTTTTCAACAATTTGCTGGCAACTAAAGCAAACGCCATCATAATTCGGAAAGTTTTTAACTTTTACTTCACGCCGTGCCGTGAAGTAATCTCCTTCAGCTTTCGTCACCCACTCAAGCGTCAATGCATTCATACAAGACTTTCCCTTTAGAAACCACCTCTTGCAGAAAAGGATCCCCCATATCCAGCCTTTTGGCTAAATTTGATGTCGTGTGCACCAGCAGGTCGATACCGAACAAAGGATTTAAGTATTGACGAATTTGTTGAGCCTGCTGAATTTCTTTTAAGGAAGTTTCCATCACTACCATTAAATCTATATCACTTTCCGGAGTAGGAATCCCATATGCATACGACCCAAAAAGGATGATTTTTTGAGGTTTAAATCGTTCCACGATTTGGCGGGTAATGCCGGCAATAACTTCAGCCGAAATCCGATCTCGCACATCAATGGTGGGTACCTGAAAGAGATTGTCCATGTCTTTAATTATTATACAATAGAGCCTTTTACAGAAAATGCCGGTTGGATAGTTTAAATCATTTGGTGTTTGAGTTACTGGAATTTATGTGTGGAACAGGGCTCGAATCTGTGACCATATCGGTGTTGGAAAGGGATAATTGCCTTTCATAATACCTTCAAGTGACTTTCTCTAACTTGTCTATGGTTCCAGTTTTACTTGTTGGCCATTTTGCGGGGGAATGTTCATATTCTGTATTGGTAGACTGAT
>CAZPWZ010000444.1:920-2810 GCA_964590675.1 uncultured Draconibacterium sp. | reverse complement strand
CATCGACAACGATTTGCGCACCCGGACCATTCATACCTATAATGGCAAGGATATCGAAGCTGTTCTCTGCCCCGGATTTCCTTCGGCTGCACTCAGCATGATGGAATTTACGGCGAGTCTCCGGACTACGGCCGAATCACATTCCCGGGTAATCGTCATGGAAGTCATGGGCCGTGATGCCGGCTGGCTTACCGGTTCGGCTTTATTTGGCGGCGCATCGCTTGGACTTATTCCAGAATTTGAGATCACCAAGGCGCGCAAGGAGGTTTTTTTCGAGACGGTGAAGGAGACTTACATGCTTTCAAAAAAGAAATGCCTTGTGATCCCTGTTTCTGAAGGCACACGCTGGTTTGATGAAAAGACCGGCAAGGTGGATGTTGTATACGCCAGTTCTGAACTGGACGAGTACGGGCATCCGCGGTTTGGCGGCGTAAGCGGTATCATTGCTTCGGAAATCAGCAGCAAATTGGGAATTGAGGCCCGTGCACAGATCTCAGGGTATTATCCCCGCTCGGGACATTGCAGGCACTATGACCGCCGGTTGACGGCAACCCTGGCCGACAAGGTGGTTGACCTCCTGCTTCGCGAAGATTACGGGCAAATGCCTGTGATGAAACGGATCGTCCCCAATGTGGAGCTGGAAGAGTTCAACACTACCTCCATTGATATGGGGGCCGTAGGCAACAAGCCACTGTCGGAGGACTATTACGACGTGAGCAAGTTTGCCTTTACCGATGCCTACCATGATTTCCTTTCAAACATTCTCGGCCAGCCCGGATTTGATGAATTCAAGTATGATTTTCCGGTAGTGATACCGTGACGAAAATCGGGACGCGGGACGAAAATCCGGACACGGGACGAAAAAATCGGGACGCGGGACGAAAAAACCGTAAATCGTAAACCGTAAATTTTATTTGCCATTAGCCATTAGCCATTAGCCATTGGTCATTGGTCATTGGTCATTGGTAATTGGTAATTGGTCATTTTTTTTCCAGCACAACCTGCACCGTGTTCCTGCTCCGGAGTTCCATCAATATTTTCCGGCCTGAGACCATGCGGTTGATGGCTTCCGTATTGTAATGACGTACGGTGAAGAGCTCCAGTCCTTCGTTGTAGCGTGTTTCATAATCTTTCTGAAGGTATGAGAGCAGGGGTGGTATCTTATAGGGGTCGGCATCCACGCAAATTGAAAAACTGATCGCCGAATTCTGCATGACATTGACTTTCACCCTGAAGTTTGCGAGGATCCTGAATATTTCGCTGAGGTTCTCCTCCATGATAAAGGAAAAATCACGGGGTGAAATGGAAATTAAAACCTGATCCTGCTTGCGGATATAGATGGGAGTCTGGATCGTCCATTCCCTGATATTCTCAACGGATGTTCCGGGGAGGTCAGGATTCAAAAAGGATTTAACCCTGAGGGTGATGTTCGCGTTTTCCAGCGGCTTGATGGTTTTCGGGTGGATGACGCTGGCGCCATAATAGGCCAGCTCAATGGCTTCACGATAGGAGAGGGTTTCGAGACAAACCGCGTCGTTCATCCATTTCGGATCGGCATTCATCACCCCCGGAACATCTTTCCAGATGGTCATCTCATTGACCTGCAGTACATAGGCAAAGATGGCTGCAGAAAAATCAGAACCTTCCCTCCCAAGGGTGGTGGTATTACCGGACTTGTCACTGGCAATAAACCCCTGCGTCAGGGCGATTGATCCCGCTTCGGGATGTTGTTGGAAAAAGCCTGAGATTTTTTCCCGGATTAATTTTCCGGAGGTATCCCAGTCCACCCGGGCATCCCGGTGGGTAGAATCCGTTTTTACAAGATCGCGCACATCGAACAGGTTCGAACGGATTCCGTTAAGAAAAAGGTTGTAATGCAGGATTGATGCC
>CAZPWZ010000444.1:0-910 GCA_964590675.1 uncultured Draconibacterium sp. | reverse complement strand
ATGCCGAGATAAGCTCCCCGTAGCTGACGATCTGGTCATATTCGCAATCGAATTCGTGCCTGTCGGCGGTGTAAAGGTGTCCCTTCCTGATATATCCCCGGAGCTGGTTAAACAGGGAGCCGACCTCCCCGAACACCGGGTGATCCTTATCCTCAAACAGCTCATCGAGGATGGCAAAATGATAATCCCACACCTTCTGGAACGAATCAACCACGGCAACAGGATCGTTGCCGATGTAATTTTTCAGGAGAGCTTCAAGCGCATTGGTTGTTTTTCCCATGGCCGAAACCACTACCAGCAATGGTCCTGTGCTGAATTTCCCCAGGATATCAGCCACATTTTTAACCCCGGCAGCGCTGCTTACCGAAGCGCCGCCAAATTTGAACAAGTTGATGTGCATGCCGCAAATGTAAAGAAAAAGTGAGATCGAATTCGCCGGAATTGTCTATTTTTGTGCTCTCAAATCCATCCGTTATGAAATTTAAAACCCTCACCGAATTTATTATCGAAAAACAAGCCGATTACCCGCAGGCATCGGGTGAACTTTCACGTTTGCTCAACGACATCGGGATTGCTGCAAAATTTGTGAACCGCGAAGTAAACCGGGCCGGTCTTGGCGAGGTGATGGGCTATGCCGGTGAGGTGAACGTGCAGGGCGAAGAACAGAAGAAGCTCGATGTTTACGCCAACGATCAGTTCATTGCGGCGCTGAAATCAGGTGGCCAGTGCTGCGCCATCGGTTCTGAGGAAAACGAGGAGATCATCATTCTCGACAGCGATGTTTCAAAACACGGAAAATATGTTGTCGCCATCGATCCGCTGGATGGATCGTCCAACATCGAATCGAATGTATCCATTGGCACCCTGTTTTCTATTTATCGCCGCCGCACTGTTCGCGGAGCAGCCCAGC
>CAZPWZ010000443.1:0-2811 GCA_964590675.1 uncultured Draconibacterium sp. | reverse complement strand
GGAGGAGATAAAAGCCGCGGGCGCTTTTCTTCAGCAGAAGGCGGTCATCCTTGCGAAAAAATGCAAGGGCATAAAAAATGGTCGCCAGGATCGCAGTTAAAAAACCAAACAAGACAAAGAATTTCCCCATATCGCCGGGGAAAAGATGTTCACCAATATATTGAATCTGCATGAATAGTTTATTTTAGGATTTGCAAAATTAACCTTTTCATTCATATATAGAAAGCCTCATTCATGAAATCGGATGAAATCGTCGGATTGCCGGTATATGTTGATAACTCAATTTTTTTTGTTATAAATAAATGAATTCACCTTTGAAACACACTGCAATTTCCATTATATTCGCCTAAAATTTGATAAAATGGTCAAAATAGGTCTTATCGGAGGCTCCGGGCTCGACAAACTGAATATCTTTACGGATGTCAGGGAAGTGCATGTTACGACCCCCTTTGGACCGCCCAGTTCATCATTTTTTTCGGGAATTGCCGGAGGATGCGAAGTTTTCATTTTGGCCCGGCATGGCCGCGACCATTCCATAACCCCAACGCATGTCAATTACAGGGCAAATATCGATGCGCTGAAGCAGTTGGGCTGTCAGTATATCATTGCAACCACGGCCTGCGGAAGTTTAAAAGAGGAGATCCACCGTGGTGATTTCGTGATCCTTGATCAGTTCATTGATTTTACACGGCTCAGGACGAATACTTTTTTCGACCATTTTGAACCCGGGAAGGGAGGACATACACCCATGGCTGAGCCCTTTTCGGAACAGATCCGCAGAATGCTGACGGATGGCTGCAGCGAACTGGGATTGGCTTACCATCCTAAAGGTACCATTGTAACAATCGAAGGACCCCGTTTTTCAACCAGGGCCGAATCACAAATGTTCCGCCTTCTTGGCGCCGATGTCATCAACATGAGCATTGCAACAGAGGTAAGCCTGGCAAATGAAGCCGGCATCCCTTATGCTGCTGTTGCCTTATCAACAGATTATGATTCATGGAAACATGATGAAGAACCTGTGACCTGGGAGGATGTTCTTTTAGTCTTCAACGATAATGTAAATCATGTCACAGCGCTCCTGGTTCATATCTTACAGAAATTTAAGGATTAACGACAAGAACTGATGAAACGATTCGTTTTTATAATTCTGAATCTGGGATTTCTTGGTCTTCTTTATGGCCAATACCCCACCTATCCGATCCAGACGCCACAAACAACCGCTTCAGTCCAGGAAAAGCCGGTTGAACGATCCATGAATAATCTCCCGATGCTGAGTGAAGTTCGCTCATCACTGGAACAAGCCATCGGATGGACACTGCAGGATGACGGCAAATGGATATCCAAGGAAAATCGCATTCTCTACAGCAAAACTGAATACAACAATTCCGGTAAAACCTATTATAAACTGGGCAGGGAGAATTTCGACATCATTGAAATGCGTGATGTTTCTTATGAAAATGAACTATATGCCGTGATGGTCATTAAATTCAGAACGGGATACTATGAATTTCCGATCCTCATGGATGCATGGCACAACCAGCAGGCCCTGACCTATTTTGTATTCAAAGCTGACAAATTAAAGGATATCATTCCTGAAAAGATGGAATTCAACAAACCATACATCACCAACATGGAGGTGGTTTGTAACGGCACCCTGGTCGATTACGATAAAAACACGTGGAATACTGTCATCTCCTATAATCTTCAGCGAACACTCACCGACAAAACGATCGCATCGCACAACCTCCTCATCGCGTTCTGGCCGGTTCAAACCGGGGGGCAATCCCTGGCCCGGTTCCGGCTCATCCAGGTCATGAACAAGGCAAAGTTTTTCACACCATACCTTGAATTGAAAAACCGTGATAAGTTATTCAGGAGTTCATACTACGAAACAGACTTCACCTTTTTCCAGAACCTGATCAGGTTCAGTGGCTTCGTTCCTGTTCAGCAATTTAGCGGCACCCCCCAGACTGCCGATGATTATTATAGACGGGGCGTTTCAAACTACGGCATGGCCAATTATGTGCAATGCATCTCCGACCTCACCGAGGCGGCAAGAACACAGCCCTACACCGATTTTTTCCTTACCTATGCCTACCGTGCCAACGCCAGGCAGAAACTCGGTGATTTCGCCATGGCCATGCAGGACTTTGACCGGGCCGTCATGCTGAAACCGGCCGACCAAACATATTATTCAGCCTGGCTGACTACCATATATAACCGCGGTGTGGCTAAACACAACCTGAAAGATATGAACGGAGCCTGCCAGGATTGGCACACAGCAGTGCAAATGGGATTTAAAGACCTTGAGACAGATAACGCGATCAAAGAATACTGCAAAAATTACAGGTACTCCGGCCCTTCGATAAATTATACAGCGGTAAGCACTTCGTTACCCGGATCCGGATCGCCAGAAATGATGACCGATTATTACAAAGTCTATTGGGATGGCGTTTGGAAATATGAAAACGGGAACTACGCCGAGGCCATGCGCTATTTTAACCGTGCCCTGCAGCTTCAGCCGATGACCAATGTGATTGGGATCTATGCATACCGGGGAAACTGCAAATTAAAACTGACCGATTATCAAGGCGCCATCATGGATTTTGATTATGCCATAGGTTATAGCGGCTCCCAGCCTAACGATAACAGCAGCATGAAAGGCATTTACTACAGCCGGGGGCTTGCCAACTTCTTCCTTGGGAATACATCCATTTCGTGCAGCGACTTTCAGAAATCACTCAATGCAGGAATGAGTGATCCCCAATCTCTGAGTTTTATCAGGCAGGTTTGCAAATAAGTTCCGGA
>CAZPWZ010000442.1:0-2827 GCA_964590675.1 uncultured Draconibacterium sp. | reverse complement strand
ATTATTCACAATTTTATCCTCCGGCGTTTTAAGATATTCCGGGAGGATACTGAAGGTATTGATAAGCGCCTCTTTGTCCTTTACATAGTAGGCAGAGCAATCGAAATTCGTGAACATCCATTTGTGTGGGTTAACAACAAATGAATCGGCCGTTTCTGTCCCCACCGACATCCATCTCATCTCGGGAAGGAGCAGTGCCGTTCCTGCATAGGAGGCATCGATGTGATGCCAGCAGTTGTATTTTGAACAAATCCGGCCGATCGCGGGAAGAGGATCAACTGCGGTGGAACTGGTGGTTCCAAGTGTTGAAACAATGCACAATGGCGTAAACCCCAGAGCGATATCCTCCCTGATGGCTTTTTCAAGCAGTTCCGGGATCATGGCAAATTTTTCATCAACCTCTATTTTAACCAGGTTTTCGATCCCGATGCCTGCGATTTTAACATCTTTATCGATGCTTGAATGACCTTGTGTGGAGGTGTAAACACGGTATTTCTCCTTGTTGGTGAACCCCCGCCTGTTTATTTCAAACCCGGATCTTTTTTCCCTTGCGGTAAGTATCGAAACCAAGGTTGAAGAAGAACTGCTGTCCTGGATAACGCCAGTCCATGATTCAGGAAGTGCGAGTGCCTCACGCAGCCATTCCATCATCCGCTCCTCAAGCTCTTCTGCTGATGGCGATGTTAGCCACAGCATGCACTGCGCCCCCATGGTTGCCATGAGCATTTCTGCAAGGATTGAGGGTTCGCTGTTGTTTGCCGGGAAATAGGCGAAAAAACCAGGATGTTGCCAGTGGGTCATTCCAGGGAGTATGATCTCCTGAAAATCCTTAAAAATCTTATCAAAATCCTCCCCGTAACTGGGTGCTGATGACGGCAGCTGGTTCTTAATCTCTCCAGGCCGTAATCCGGGTTTTACAGGGTATTGGCCCACATTTTCAAGGTAATCGGCCATCCAGTCTGCAACCTGGTGGGCATTTTTACGGAACTCTTCGTTGGTCATGGTTGTTTCTTTAATATCCGGATGTTGGGAATAATGATTTTATTATTCCTGTGATAAAATTACCATCAAATTCGATATCTCCTTCTTTTATTCAGGCAAATCTGCAGGAACCTCTGTGCTTTGGCCGGGATAAAGCCCCGCCCGCCCGGCGCATCATAATAATCCGTAAGTTTGACATTGATTTTACCGCCTTTGCTTTCATGGATAGTAATATTTTTATTCTCAATGCTTCTGAAAACAACCTGAAATCGGTCACCCTTGCACTCCCGAAAAACAAGCTTATCGTTGTGACGGGCGTATCCGGTTCCGGAAAATCTTCACTCGTTTTTGATGTTTTATACCGGGAGGCTGAAAACCGCTATCTCGGTTCTTTTTCGGCCAGTGCCCGTCAACTGTTAGGCAAGATGAAAAAACCGGGTGTTGAAATGGTCAGTGGACTATCGCCGGCCATTGCCGTAAAGCAAAACACTCCAACAGGGAATCAGCGTTCAACAGTGGGTACCCTGACAGGCATTTACGATTACCTGAGATTGCTGTATGCCAGGCTTGGCAGGAAGGGGAATCCAGATGACGACTTCACGATCGATCGCAGCCTTTTCTCTTTCAATTCGCCCTCGGGTGCATGTCCCGGCTGCAAGGGGTTGGGAATCCACGACCGGCTGGATCCCGATCTGCTGGTTGCCGACCCTTCGAAAACCCTGCGTGAAGGGTGTCTTGTTATTACTGCCCCCAATGGCTATATCATCTATTCACAGGTCACCATGGAAGTACTTGATCAGGTTTGCCGTGCGGAAGGATTCCATACCGGTATCCCCTGGAAGGAGCTTACACCGGAGCAGAAAAGGATTGTACTTTATGGGAGTGACAAGATTGAGATACCCTTTGGCAAACATGCACTCGAATCACGCATGAAATGGAGCGGAATTACGGCAAAGCCCAGGGAAATTGGGTACTACAAGGGCATCATTCCCATCATGGAGAATATCCTTCAACGAGACCGGAATAAAAACATCCTGCGGTTTGTTCGCAGCGAGGAGTGTCCGGTGTGTAAGGGAAAAAGGCTAAACAGCAAAGCACTGTCGGTTTCTCTTCAGGGTAAAAATATTGCCGGACTTACCGGTATTCAGCTCGATGAGTTGTACAACCTGATGAAGGGTTGGACTTTTCCTGAACACGACAAACCGGTAGCCACTCCGGTAATTGAGGCTATTTTAAAGCGTATTGCCCTCCTCGATCGGTTGGGGCTTGCCTACCTCTCGCTGGACCGTGACTCATCCAGCCTTTCCACGGGTGAAATCCGTCGTTTGAGACTTGCTACGCAAGCCTTGAACAGTTTGGGAGGCGTTCTGTATATTTTTGATGAACCATCGGTAGGCCTTCATCAACGTGATACCCTTGCATTGATAGGCATCCTCAGCGAACTCCGGGATAAGGGCAACACGGTGATTGTGGTCGAGCATGACGAAGAGTTTATCCGTCATGCCGACTGGCTTACTGATATTGGCCCGGGACCGGGGATGGATGGTGGAGAGGTGCTCTTTAACTTTGATCCGGCATCGATATCCAAACTGACTGAAAGAGAAATTGACCGGAGTCGGACATTGCGATTTCTTACTGGACGTGAGCGGCTTGAACTTCCCGTGAAGCACCGGCCGGGCAGTGGTGAACTGTTCATCAGGGGGGCTTCGGCGCATAACCTGAACGGCTTCGACTGCCGGTTTCTGCTTGGGGCCATGAATGTGGTTACCGGTGTGGCCGGTGCAGGGAAATCGACCCTGACAAATTTCGTGCCCGGAGATTTGCTGCGCACCAACTTATCCAGGTG
>CAZPWZ010000441.1:0-2841 GCA_964590675.1 uncultured Draconibacterium sp. | reverse complement strand
AGCCGGAACACATGATAAAGGCTGGCAGACTGCGGCGCATCCGGTGCAGACATCGGTCCGCCCGGTCCTTCGCACCGAGCCCTGATCATGAAATTACCGCCGGCCGGGAACCAGGGACTGCCGCCGGTGACAAACCGGGAGTAGCTCCTGAACTGGGGGGTGGTTTCATCAATCGCTATGCCTGCGGCATTGGGTGCATTTCCACCCTGGACCATGGCGATGAACCACGATCCGCTGGCAATGGTAACCGGTGATGGAAGGGTGAATTCGACCCAGCCAAATGCAGCCGGAACGATGTCGAAGGGTCCGGCAAGACTGCTGCCCGGCGTACCGCCCGGCCCGGAGGCATCATAGATACGCACCTGGAAAGGGACCAGGGGATTGCTTCCCGTGGTATAGTTACCCGTTGCGCCGATATGTATCGATCCGCCGGTAACTTTCACCGGGTATCCGGCCGGTGTAAATTTCACGGCATTCATATTTCCCTGGGATGACCACACCGTAAAATTATCCTGTATCCCGTCATCATATAAAATCTCATAACCCCCCGATGGCGGCATCCACGATACCGTGACCTTTTGCTGGACCGTATCGAGGATGGCGCTGACCGATGCCGGCGGGATCGTATTTTCCTGCAGGGTGATATTCAGCTGGGAGGCTGCCCCTGGAAGAAAAAGGATCGGTGCCGAACTGTAATTCTCAAAACCGGGCTTGGTACATGTAACCGGAAAGGTTCCGGCAGGAATAACGGCGAGGGAATAGATGCCGCCGGATGTTGACCATGCCGATTTTCCATTTACCACCACCCTGGCTCCGACGATGGGAGCCCCGGTAGCGCCATTGGTAACCAGCCCCATCAGGAGGGCCTGCGATCCGGGCGATGACTGGGCAAATCCAGCCTGGTATGAAAATATCATCCCCGGAACCAGGAAATAACATGCCAGGCTCCAAAATGAAAACCGACCTATTAGGGACTTAAGAATGATCATCAGGCTGGTTGAACGTATAAATGCTTGATTTTGTTACAAATTTAAATAAAATCTGCTTTTTTTTGAAGCTTTGGCTTGGAGATGTGAAAAAATTTATAACTTTGCACTCCCAATTTTACGAACATCAATTCATTATATCATGTACGCAATCGTTGAAATAGCTGGTCAGCAGTTTAAGGTAGAGAAGGATAACGAGATCTTTGTTCACCGGCTCGAAGGTGACCCCGGAACAAAAATTGAATTCGACCAGGTATTGCTGCTGGATAACGACGGCAAGATCAGTGTGGGCAAGCCTCTTGTTGAGGGAACCACCATCACCGGCCAGATCGTTGATCATGTAAGGGGCGATAAAGTGGTGATCTTTAAAAAGAAGCGCCGCAAAGGATATGAGAAGGAATCGGGCCACCGCCAGGATTTCAGCAAGGTCCTGATTGAAAGTATCAGCGTAAAAGGCACAGCTAAAGCCAAGAAAGTAAAAGAAGCTGAAGAGGAAACAGCCGAAGTTTAAATCCTCAATTGCAAAATGCAAATTGCAAAATTCAACATGCAAATTGTAAATCGCAAATCGTAAATCGTAAATCGTAAATAACAAGGTTGTATGGCACACAAAAAAGGGGCTGGTAGTTCAAGCAACGGCCGCGAATCGCATAGCAAACGTTTAGGCGTAAAAATTTATGGCGGGCAATTTGCCAAATCAGGTAACATTATTCTCCGTCAGCGTGGAACGGTTCACAATCCGGGTCTGAATGTTGGCATCGGAAAAGATCATACGCTTTTCTCCCTGATCGACGGGATTGTCGAGTTCAGGAAAAAACGGAGCGACCGTTCGTATGTTTCGATTTTACGGATCGATGAGACCGCCAATTAAAGCATTGTGGCACGACTTCTCGTGCTGATACAATATTTATCATAGTCGGCATGGGTTAATCCGTGCCGATTTTTTTTATCCGGGCCTGTACCCTTTTAATTAATTTTGTCCCTAAATAACTGCTTTTATGCTTTCGCTGAATTTTATCCGTGACCATGAACAGGAGGTGATCGATCGCCTGTCAATAAAAAACTTCAACGGGGAGGAGATCATCCGCCGGATTGTGCTGCTTGACGACAAGCGGCGGGAAACACAGAAACAACTCGACGACAGCCAGGCGCAGAGCAACATCCTGGCAAAGGAGATCGGCATATTGTTCAAATCCGGGAAAACAGCCGAGGCCAACCAGTTGAAGGAACAAACCGGTGTGTTGAAGGAGCAGGGCAAGGAGATGGATGCAGCGCTGGAAAATATCAAAAAGGAGCTGGATGAGTTGCTTGTGAGGGTTCCCAACCTCCCCCACCCTTCCGTCCCCCGCGGCAAAACGCCCGAGGACAACCTCATTGTCATGCAGGAGGGAGAGATCATGGCGGCCGCCTCAACGGCAGTTCCCCACTGGGATCTTACAACGCGGTATGACATCATCGACTTCATCACCGGCAACAAGATCACCGGCGCCGGGTTCCCGCTTTACAAGGGTAAAGGTGCGCGGTTGCAGCGGGCCCTGATCAATTTTTTCCTGGATGAGGCTCTGAAGGCAGGATATGCAGAGGTGCAGCCACCCTATATGGTCAATGCCGCATCGGCCTATGCTACCGGCCAGTTGCCCGACAAGGACGCCCAGATGTATTATGCCGGGCTTGACGACATGTATCTCATTCCAACAGCCGAGGTCCCAGTGACCAACATTTACCGGGATACAATATTGAAAGGCCAGGACCTGCCAATGAAGAACGTGGCCTATTCGGCCTGTTTCAGGCGCGAAGCCGGTTCCTACGGCAAAGATGTGCGCGGGTTGAACCGCCTGCACCAGTTCGACAAGGT
>CAZPWZ010000440.1:0-2848 GCA_964590675.1 uncultured Draconibacterium sp. | reverse complement strand
CCGCTACGGGTCAGGTGCTTGGCAAAGGGGTTGGGATCAAAGCCTGCCTTGTGGCGCTGAAAGAACATTTTTATGCAGCCAGACATGCCGGACTTGCCTGTGCCATAAAAAATTCGGGTGTCGGCAACGGCATGACCGATTTCAGTGATGTGAGGATCACCATCCTTAAAACCGGGAGGGTGCTTATAGAGCATGGCTGGACGGAGATGGGGCAGGGGGTGCAGAACATGGCCATCCAGGTATTGAGCCAGGAAACCGGGATTGATGCCTCTCTCATCGACGTGGTGGTGGATACCAGCGCAGGACTGCCAACGGGGATGACCACCTCGTCGCGGGCCACTGCGTTGCTGGGCAATGCCATCATTGATGCCTCTGTGGCGCTAAGAGAGGATCTGGATCAGCATGCCCCGGGTTGTGTGGATTTAAATGGGAAGGGCCTGAAAATAGCGCTCTATCACCTCGCCGGAAACAGTTACACCGGCAGATACTATTGCGACTGGACCACCAAACCCGGCGCCAAAGCAGAAAAAATCGTAACACACTATTCCTACGGATATGCCGCACAGCTTGTGGTGTTGAACGAAGCCGGGGAGATCGATAAAGTGTTTGCCGCCCACGATGCAGGGAGAATCATGAATCCGATGCTTTTCGAGGGACAGATCGAGGGGGCCGTCCACATGGGGCTGGGCTATGCCCTCACCGAAGATCTTCCCATGAAAGACAGCAGGTTGGTCAGTGCAAAACTATCCGATTGCGGCGTATTACGTGCCCACCAAACACCTGAGATCATCGTCATCGGCGTTGAGGAGGCCGACCCCGTAGGCCCTTACGGTGCTAAGGGCATTGGAGAGATCGGGCTGGTACCGACGGCGGCTGCGGTTGCCAATGCTTTATGCGCCTTCGACGGAATCCGGCGTACAAAACTTCCCATGAAAAGAAATTAATTCCATTGCAGTTAAGCAAACCACGCAGTGTATTCGCCTTGTGATTTATTCCTTCAGTTTGATGATTTTCTGAAAATCAGTCCTTTCCTGTGATGTTACGCTGATAATATAAATGCCATCTGACTGATCTTCCAATGGGATCGTGATGGCTGCCTGTACCTGCATTTTGGTTGAAAATACTTCATGCCCATAATTATCAAAAATTTTGATAATGGACGGATTCCCTTTATTCCGGGATTCAAATTCAACAGTGACTGATCCTGAAAAAGGATTGGGATAAACTTTGAACCGGGCAGACAGGTCCTGATTGGTTGCGTCCTTTTCCTCGCAGGCCATTGCAACCGGTGCAAATGGAGGCAGGGGATTGTTGCAATACCTGCCTTTGATGGTGATATATCCCTTCAGATGACCTCCGGGTTGGACCAGCGTGCCCGGCAGGAAAGAAATTGTTTTTCCCGAGATGAAAGTCGCATTGCTCCCCGGCAGCATTACGAATGAGTTCCCATTTCCTGCAACTGTGATTACCTGGGTTGCATTGTAACAAGATGATTGCCCGCTGGTGATGGTGACATTTTGCACAGGTTGAATGGCAGGGATACCGTGCGGGCCATTTCCTGCCGGGGTATAAACATGACAAACAGAACATTGGCTTAGCGTTCCTGCAAAGCCCTGTAAGTTGATATTCTGCAGGTTGTCAGCTGCCAGGGTTGATGGCAGGATCGCATGCGGGGAGTTATGACAGGTACTGCAAAAAAGGCCGCCATGCCCCTTCGATTCCCTGAATAATTTGCCTGGTTCTTCAGCATATTGCGGGCCATGACAGTTTGCTGCACCGCACGAAGGCTGCTCCAGCCAGGGCTCCCGGCCTTCATCGATGGAATGGCCGACCCATTCCACACTGCCGTGACAATCCTGGCATTTGGTGATCAAACCGCTCGTTGTATGCATTACATCGCGCCAGCATTGCGTGTTTGGGCCGGGATGACACTTGTAACAGTCAGCAATAGTCCCGGTATTTATAAAACCACCGTGTTTTTCATGAATTGCCTGAGAAAAGGGTGGTACCCCCTGCTGTCCGGGCATGCCCAGCGCATTATCGGAATGGCAGTTGGCGCATAAAATCGGCTTATCCGCTATATTGAACCCCGGAACCTCGTCATGCTTTTGCAGGATTGCCAATTCACTGGCATGGCATCCTGCGCTGACGCAGTTTATTTCATGGGAAACAGGAATAACGCTCTGTGTTGTTGCCAGTAAAATTCCAGCCGGCGACCATGCCTTCATAAGGGTCAGTTGATAGGGATATGAAATTAAGGGTGTTGCATCAGGAAAAGCAGTATTCGGAATTCCCGTCACAACCTGATAATTCATAACGTCGCTTTTTACCAGTGTTCCTGTCATCCCGTTTCCTGTCATTCCAATGTTGGGTTGAAGCACAACGCCAAAAAGATGCTGGGAATAACTCCAGAAATTTGTTTTCCCGGCTGAATAGGAGTTGCCCGGAATCTCATAAGTGACATAGATTCCTGCCGTTCCATTCACAACCAATGGCGGCCTTGTTGCATCTCCTTTTCTGATAACATGAACCAGCTGGTTGTTATAGGGTGGAAGAATGCACATATTGGAAAAGTCGAGATTGGCGCAATGCATTCCCAGGTCATTCCAGGCAATCATGATGTATTGATCCGTTGTTGGTACTATGGGTTCAGTGGGCCTGAAGCCAGCCAGGACCACGTATGCTGCGCAACCGGATAAGATTATGATCAGGATTTTTTTCATGAGGAGGGAGGTTGATATACAAAGGTACAATAGATTTCGAAAAACTGTTTTAAAGATGGTTAAGGATTATCCTCATAATTTCTGTATTTTTATCTCGGGTAACATATACTTCATGATTCTCTTAC
>CAZPWZ010000439.1:0-2849 GCA_964590675.1 uncultured Draconibacterium sp. | reverse complement strand
TTTTTCCCGGGAGAATTGGCTCCTGCGGCCAGGTGGGTACAGTGCATCCGCATGATGACTGTGGCCTTGATAAAATGAGAGGTTCCTTGCCGGTATTGGTGAACTTGAATTCACACGTACCATCGCCACCCTGGAAAATGGTGCCATAATCGTGTACGGTTTTAACAAAGGCAATTTCGGCGGCGTTGGGGTTTGATGGTTGCTGGGCGGCATCCTGTGCAAAAACTGAAACAGCAGAAAAAACTAATAGCACAAAGGAAAAAACAAGCGTTTTCATATGAAAAAATATTTTGGTTAGATGTAGGTGTGATTTTTATGCAAAATTAAGAAATTATTCACCATCAAAGGAGATGTTTGAATATTTTATCCAGGCCTGGGGTGTAGAATTTTATGATTCCGGATTATCTTTGTAGCTGATACAACTTAAAGGTCATGGGCAGTTTCACTAAAACACCAGCGCTGGTCATTCTTGCTTGCTTAATCATGTTTCCGGGTTGCACGAAACACATTTCTGAGGCGGGAGGCTCAGTATCCGTGCCGGGGCCCCGATGCATTGTCTACAAAATGAAGCAGGATTATTCTCAGCTGGTTCCGGTTGAATTGACGCCGGACAGGTCGGAAATTGTTTCATTTCCAGGCATCAGGGATATCTATTACCACGACGTGTTTGCCTATCCGACCAAACTTGAGGATGGGTATTTCCTTGATAACCGGGGAATTGGTCCGCAAGTCGCATTTCTAAGGCTTACCTATGATGAATACAGCAAACTGGAGACTACCCCTACTGCATCCACACTCATGAATCTGATCCTGGCTGTTGATCCTATCCTTGAGATGTATGATTGCGGCAACCGTAATAGTTATGCCGATGCTGCTGCCGCCATGAACCAGTTGATCCTTTCGGGGAAACTGAAGCAAAAAAAGCGTTTGAAATAACATTGGAAATTATTACTAACTTTGCGCGTTCTTAAAACTTAACCTATTGACAGAAACAGTTCAAAAGATTAAGGAGCTTGACGGAAAACAACTGTATTACTCGTTTCTTGCCGGCGCCCAACGAATTTTCGAACATCAGAAGCTACTCAATAAAATCAACGTTTTTCCGGTTGCCGACGCCGATACCGGGACGAATCTTGCCTCCACCATGCGTTCCATAATGGACGCAATCATACCGACTGATAACCTGAAGCAAACCGCCGTTGCATTGGCTGATGCCGCGCTTATAGGCGCACGTGGTAATTCCGGGATCATTTTTGCACAGTTCCTTTATGGTTTCAGCAATGAACTGAAGCCTAATGCCACCATCGACATTCAATCCTTCGCCGAGAGCATGAAAAAGGCCGTTGCTTATGCCTATGATGCCATTGCAAACCCGGTTGAAGGGACAATATTAACGGTAATAAAGGCATGGGCTGATTACATTTATTTGCTGAAGGACCAGTACGACGATTTTATCAAATTACTGGTTGCTGCATACAGCAAGGCGCTTGAGTCACTGGCTGCAACCACCAGGAAGCTGGAAGTGCTTGCCCGTGCCCACGTGGTGGATGCCGGGGCAAAAGGGTTTGTTTACTGGCTCGAAGGGATCAAGGATTTCTTCACAATGGGTGCTGAGAAATCGCTGAAACGCACCATTGAGGCTGAAGCAGATTCAGACGAAGCTGTAGAGATGCCACATGACCAGATAACCTTCAGGTTCTGTACCGAGGCGCTGATCAACGGGCAGGACCTTGACAAGCACAAAATGCAGAATTATATCCAGCATTGCGGCGATTCCATCGTGGTGGCAGGGACCCCTCAAAAAGTAAGGGTGCATATTCATACCGATTTCCCCGCCGAAGTGTTTTCACAGTTGCAGCAATTCGGGAGTATCACCTACCAGAAGGTGGACGACATGGTGATGCAGAACGAAATACAGTTCAACCGGATCTCCGACATTGCCCTCGTCACCGACTCATCCTGCGACCTTCCCAAGGATATTATTGATAAGTACCAGATTCAGGTAGTACCATTGTCGGTTCATTTTGGCGAAACCTACTTTCTCGACCGGCTCACCATCAATCCCCCGCAGTTCTATGCGATGCAGGAGAAATCAGAGGTCACGGCCTCCTAAGCACAGCCGGCCTCCAAGGAATTTCAAACTAAATACGAGTACCTCGCAACCCATTATAAATCCATCATCGGGATTCATATCAGCCAGGCCCTGAGCGGCACATTTTCGAGTAGTGAAAAGGGTTCCGGGGATGTGGTTTCACGGACCGGGACAAAGATCGATGTGGTGAATTCAAAAACCCTCACCGGCGGCCTCGGACTGATCGTATTGCGGGCTGCACGCGCCCTTGAGAGTGGGTCGACCCATGAGGAGGTGATGGCAAAAATGGAGGAATGGAAGGAGAAGTCCATAGTCCGCGTTAGTGTCGTGACTTTGAAATACATTGTACGCAGCGGCAGGGTGAGTCCGATGAAGAGTTTTGTGGCAAAAATGCTGGACCTGAAACCGGTCATCCAGGTCGACAAAGAGGGAAAAGCAAGTTTGTTTTCAAAGTCATTTACAGAAAAGGGTGGCAGGAAAAAGCTGATCAAAAATATCAGTGAGGTAATCAAAGGTAAAACGGTGTGGGAATATGCTATTACCCATGCCAACAACGCCCCGGCTGCGCAATGGTATGCTGAACAAATGGAATCCCTGACCGGCAAAAAACCCCTCTTCATTGATCACGCTTCACCGGCACTTGCGGCCAATGTAGGTCCCGGAATTGCCTGTATTTCACTGATGCTGGAATAATACCATGATCGACCTGCAAAATATTATCCTTGAAATCGCAATGGTTATTGAACTATACATGACC
>CAZPWZ010000438.1:860-2851 GCA_964590675.1 uncultured Draconibacterium sp. | reverse complement strand
CTGCGGGGACCGTGCGCGGCTCACCCGCCTGGCCCTGAACCCAATCGGGGAAGATGCAAGTTGGTACAAGGGTAAACTGCAGCGAACCAGGGAGGTTTTTGAAAAGGAATCGCTCACGCCCATCAAGATGCACATCCGAGAAGCGTTGTCGCTGATCAACGGAACATCTGCCATGACCGGCATCGGGATGATCAATATCGTGCATGCTAAAAACCTGCTCGACTGGGCTGTGCTCGCATCCTCCATGATCAATGAAATAGTTGAGTCCTATGACGATCATTTCTCCGACGGGCTGAACAGGGTAAAAACGCACTACGGCCAGAACGAGGTTGCCCGGATCATGCGCTCGATATTGCAGGACAGCAAGCTGATACGCCGGCGCGCCGACCATTTGTATAACGGAAAAACAGAGCAGGTTGAGGTATTCACCCACAAGGTCCAGGAATATTATTCCCTGCGGTGTGTTCCGCAGGTGCTGGGCCCTATCCTCGATACCATCCTTTACGCCGAAAAGGTGCTTATCAACGAGGTCAATTCCACCAATGACAATCCGATCATCGACAGCGACGCCAAGAATGTGTTCCATGGCGGAAATTTCCATGGGGATTATGTCGCCCTGGAAATGGACAAACTAAAGATCGCAGTAACAAAATTGTCGATGCTTGCTGAACGACAGCTGAATTACCTGATGAACGACAAGATGAACCAGAAACTGCCTCCCTTTGTCAACCTCGGCAAACTGGGATTCAACCTGGGCATGCAGGGTGTACAATTCACTGCTGTTTCAACGGTGGCTGAAAATCAAACCCTCTGTTTCCCGATGTCGATCCACAGCATCACCAATAACAACGACAACCAGGATATCGTGAGCATGGGCACCAATGCGGCCATGATGACCAAGCGGGTCATTGATCACACCTACATTGTGATATCCATCCATATGATCGCCATTCTCCAAGCCATTGATTTCATGAAGTTCAAACCCAGACTTTCGGAATATTCACGAAAGAAATTCGAGGACCTGCGCAAGATCGTTCCGAAATTCACCGAGGATACGACGAAGTACAAGGAGATACAGCAGATCGCAAACTATATTCTTGAGAATAAGCCGAAGTTCCCATTGACGAGTGACAAATGACCAATGACCAATGACCAATGACCAATGACTAATGACCAATGACCAATGACCAATGACACAACTATGAAATATGCGCTAGTTACCGGCGGGTCGCGGGGTATCGGGAGGGCAGTTTGCTTAAAGCTGGCGGAAATGGGTTACTTCATTCTGATAAACTATAACTCCAACCTGCCGGAAGCTGAAAATACGTTGCAGCTTGTCAGGGAAAAAGGCAGTGACGGTGAACTCCTGAAATTCGATGTCGCCTCGCAGGAGGAGATCGAACAGGTAATCGGCCATTGGCTGGCAGCACATGAGGGAGCATATATCCGGGTTCTTGTCAATAATGCCGGCATTCGCAAGGATGCATTGGTTATGTGGATGAAAAATGAGGAGTGGCACGATGTGCTCAATACCAACCTCCACAGTTTTCTTTATGTCACCCGGTTCCTGATCAAAGATATGCTGATCAATAAATCAGGCAGGATCATCAACGTGGTTTCGCTTTCCGGGTTAAAGGGGCTGCCCGGTCAAGCCAATTATTCTGCCGCCAAAGCCGGCGTTATCGGCGCCACCAAAGCCCTTGCGCAGGAAATTGCCAAGAAAAACGTGACAGTCAATGCCGTGGCACCCGGTTTCATCAGGACCGACATGACCAAGGACCTGGACGAACCCCAGCTGAAAGGAATGATTCCCATGGGACGGTTCGGAAAACCCGAAGAGGTTGCTGCCGTAGTAGGATTCCTGGCCTCGGATGAGGCTTCTTATGTGACCGGGGCGGTGATCAATGTTAACGGGGGACTGTCTACTTGAATTACCATTTACGATTTACGAGTTCCGCTTTATGACTTTTGCCAAATAAGATGAGCCGCCC
>CAZPWZ010000438.1:0-850 GCA_964590675.1 uncultured Draconibacterium sp. | reverse complement strand
CTCCGTGATCGGAAAGAACCTCACCGAGGTTAAGGAATCCCTGTATCATGGTCGTTCCGGGATTGTTTTTGATCCGCTCCGGAAGGAGATGGGTTTCAGGTCGGCTCTGACCGGGATGACCGATCGGCCTCAACTGAAGGGCATACTCGATCGCAGGATGCGTATCGGGTTACCGGTGCAGGGCGAATATGCCTACATGTCCACTGTTGAAGCACTCCATGAGGCTGGCATAGAACAGTCATACCTGGATGCCCATGAAGTCGGGATACTATTCGGTAATGACAGTTCAGCGGTACCGGTGGTGGAATCAGTGGATATCCTCCGGCAAAAGAAAGATACGATGATGATTGGATCGGGATACATCTTCCAGTCGATGAATTCGACCGTTTCCATGAATCTTTCGGTCATCTTCCGGCTTAAAGGGGTCAATTTTACCCTCAGCGGCGCCTGCGCGAGCGGATCACATGCCATCGGCATCGGGTACCTGCTCATCAAACAAGGATTGCAGGAGATGATCATATGCGGCGGCGCACAGGAGATCAACCCTGAATCAACGGCCAGCTTTGATGCCCTCAATGCTTTCTCGATCAGGGAATCGGATCCGACCAGGGCATCCCGGCCATTCGACCGCGACCGCGACGGGCTGGTTCCAAGCGGCGGTGCTGCAACCGTTATCATCGAAAGCTATGAATCGGCCATGAAACGCGGCGCCAAAATCTATGGCGAGATCATCGGTTACGGCTTTTCATCCAATGGCGAACATATCTCCATGCCGAATGTCGACGGTCCGGTGCGGGCCATGGAAAAAGCCATCCGCGATGCGGGCATAAAACCATCGGAGATCGGCTAC
>CAZPWZ010000437.1:0-2860 GCA_964590675.1 uncultured Draconibacterium sp. | reverse complement strand
AAACGAGGTTTCCATCGAGCTGAACCAGGGCGAAATAGTCGGACTGCTGGGGCCTAACGGAGCAGGAAAGACCACCTCCTTCTATATCATCGTAGGGCTGATCAAACCCCTGGCCGGCGAGGTATTCCTTGATGACCTGAACATCACCCAGGAACCGATGTACAAAAGGGCGCAGCGGGGCATCAGTTACCTGCCGCAGGAGGCATCGATCTTCAGGAAGCTCAGCGTGGAGGACAATATCAGGGCCATACTCGAATTCACCGGTCTTACGAAGGATATGCAGCGGGAGCGGCTCGAAAAGCTGCTGGATGAATTCGGGCTTCAGCATGTCAGGAAGAGCCTTGGAATCACCCTTTCGGGAGGCGAACGCAGAAGGTGTGAAATTGCCCGGTCGCTTGCTGTGGATCCCAAATTTGTGCTACTGGATGAACCCTTTGCCGGCATCGATCCCATTGCCGTAGAGGATATTCAACAGATCGTAACCAAGCTGAAGGAGAAAAACATCGGGGTGCTCATAACCGACCACAACGTGCACGAAACACTTTCCATAACCGACCGGTCCTACCTGCTGTTCGAGGGATCCATACTTCGCGCGGGAACCGGGCAGGAACTCGCCGACGATCCGCATGTGCGAAAGGTGTACCTGGGACAGAATTTTGAATTAAGGTAAAATCCCCGGATATTTCTTCAGTCCACAATGTAGTGCTGGAAAAAGATCGACAGGAGGATGTACAGTACGATAATGATCGGAATCGCACTCAGGAAAAACAAGATGAATAGAATGAGCGATGCGATCACGAGGATATAGCGTAACTGATTCCCTTTCCATCCAAGGTTTTTAAACTTCATTGAAAAAATTTTGAAATCCGAGATGAGCAGGTAGGAAAAGAATACCGCCAGTATGGTAAGAATGCGTGTATTCGAAAAGAAAGAAACCAGGAAATCGAGGTGGATCAGGCTGAACATATTGGGCTGAACAAACAATACCAGGGGGATGGATGCAAAGAAAATGGCATTGGCCGGCGTTGGCAAGCCGATGAAATTCACCTCCTGGCGCAGGTCGATATTGAATTTAGCCAGCCTCAGCGCCGAAAAAATCGGGATCAGCATCGCAAAATAGGGGGTAATGTGCATTCGTTCCAGGATGTTGCAGCTGCCCGCACAATTGACCGAGATCATCTGGTAGATCATGAGCCCGGGTGCTGCGCCAAAGGAAACCACGTCGGCCAGCGAATCCAGCTGCTTGCCAAGCTCTGAGTGCGCATCGAGAATCCGCGCGAAATTGCCATCCAGAAAATCAAAAACAGCAGCAATAAAAATAAACACTGCTGCAAAAACGTAGTTGCCCTCGAAGGTAAGGGTTAGCGAAATCAGGCCACTCAGGAGATTCAGGATGGTTATGAAATTCGGGATGTGCTGCTTTATTTTCATTGACTGGGTTTTCGGCAAAATTACCCATAATTTCATAGTCAGCTCGCTTTTATTTCATATTCAGCACGCTATTATTTCATAGTTCATTTGAACTTGATTTCTTTAACTATCCTATAATTTTATAATTTTACCCCTTATAATGATCAGAACACCTAAAAAAACTATCATGAAACAGCTACTCTTCAAAACCTGCTTTCTGTCATTCCTCATGACACTCTTCACGGCCAATATCATGGCACAATTCAGTATTTCCGGCGAATTCAGGCCTCGTTTTGAATATCGGGACGGATATGGCAAGCTGAGAGATTCCAGCCAAACCCCTTACCTCGATATCCTGGGCAGGAACCGGCTTGTCTTTGATTTCAAAAATGAGCAGTTCATGGCAAAATTCTCCATTCAGCATGCTTACACATATGGCGAAAACAATTATTCCTCGGATACAATTACACGCAACACGCTCAACATATACGAAGGATGGTTCAAGTATAACTTCACCAAGTGGATCGGCATTAAAATAGGACGGATGGAATTGATCTATGATGATGCACGGCTGTTGGGAAATTCAAACTGGGGTCCCAGGGGTGCCACACACGATGTTGCATTGGTTCAATGGGAAGTTGCAGCCGAGGGCTACAGGGGAGATTTCGGTTTTGCAATTAACAACACTGCCCCGCCGGGCGCATTCCTGGCTTCGTATCCTCTGAAAAACTATAAATACATGGGCTACCTTTATGAACAAAAGAAATTTCTGAAGGATAAACTGACTTTCAGTGTCCTGGCCCTGCTCGATGTATTTCAAAAAGGGAACACAACCACCAAGACAAATTCCACCCGGTACGACACGCTTTATGTTACTAATATCAATCATGATACGATTGGTACGACCGTGGTACCTACCACAACCACCACTTCGGTTACGAATTCCTACCCCGATCAATTATATGGCAGGTTTACCTTTGGAGGAACTGCCGGATATACCTCCGGCAAGCTGAAATTGTTTTTTGCCGGTTACTACCAGGCTGGTCATTTTAATGACGGGAGGAAGCTCAGTGCCGGGTTTTATGGAGGCTATGCATCATATAAGATATTGAAGCCCTTCACCTTGCTGCTTGGATATGAACGACTCAGCGGTAATGATTATTCTGATACGGAAGGCTTAAAGACACAATCCACCGCTTTTTCAGTGTTGTATCCTACAAGCCATGGATTCTATGGTTATATGGATTTGTTTGCGGTGCATACCGTTAGCGGCAACAGTGCCGGATTAACCGATCTTTATGCCTGGGGCACCCTGGTGCTCGGCAGCAGGACTACCCTTGAAGCAACCTACCGGATGATCGGGCTGGCAAAGGGTTACCTGCCCGCAGCGGTCAAAAAACAAGGAGATCTTGCCTATGCTTAAATTTAAAAGAACCTTGGTTCCGAGGTT
>CAZPWZ010000436.1:0-2863 GCA_964590675.1 uncultured Draconibacterium sp. | reverse complement strand
GCCCGGAGGTTGCCAAGCAGGATGTGTGTAACAGCTCCTCCATGATCGAGCCATTGCTGCTCCCACCGATCGGGCCCTAAATTCAGCTGCATCCAGGCTTTAACAGAGGCAAGTATTGAGAATACCCCCCAGATCAGCAGGAACCTGTCGAGGTGACGGGGAGAGTTATAAAGCATAAATGTGAGTGGTATGACAAGCAGCATATACAAGCCGATCCCGCGAAATGCCGCAAACCATGCTGCTTTACTGATCGCTTCCGGATTGAAGAATTCCAGAACAATATAGATGAACCAGATTGCTGCCAGGATGATGAGATCTGGTTTCAGTGAATTAATGGGCCATTTCTTATCGAAATAGTGAAAAAAAATGGCCACGTAAATCACGACCAGGGTGATATCCATGACATACCCCAGCTTGACCGGAATGTACCGTGTGAGACCCAGCAGGATGAAATTTATAATGAAGGCAAAGGTGAGGCCGATTTCAGGCTTTGCAATCAGCCGGTTAAGGGCATAGATAAGGAACGGCAGCACCATCAAGGCAGAAGCCACTGTTAATCCACCTTTGGCGATGACATATCCCAAGCCAACAGCCATAATGAGCATGGATCCGATCAGGAACGGATCTTTGAGGCGGTCGGCGCCTGTCTTGATTAGAAATGGATTATCCTGATGCACAGTTAAAATTACAAAAAAAATTACTGACCTGCACTGATTTTTTTTACAGCGACATTCATGTTGTCGACGAATAAAAATTCAAATTCCTTGCTGTTAGTGAAATAGCTTTTTATCTCATCCATCCCGCTGAGTTTCCATTCGATAATGAATAAAAGGTTTGGAAAGCTGCTGATGAAATTTTTAGCTCCTGTGAGAACCTCCGGTTCCATCCCTTCAGTATCAATTTTAATCATAATCCGGTCGGTTTTGCTCAGGTTGAGTTGATCAACAATTGAATCCAATGTTTTGATATGTACTTTTTCCCTGATCTTTGGACCAACTATGCTTGTATCATAATGTGCCGAACTCATTAAATGCGAGGCGCCGGTATTTATGGTTTCAAAAATGAAATCCTCGTCACAGTCCTTTGATCCCAAGCCAAAATTATAGGGAGTAATTTTTTCATTAAGGCCGTTTAGCAGAATGTTGATTTGAAAAGCAACGAAATTTTCCCTGGCTGGCTCAAATGCGTGACACTTTAATCCCGATTTGGCCATGAGGATACTGTATGTTCCGATGTTGGCCCCGATATCGAGAAAGACATTATAATCCCTGTAGTGTTTGAAAAAGAATTGCTTTACATTCCATTCGTATGCAAAGTTGGCAAACTGAAAATCAAGGGTTCCCTTGCGTGAATAGAACAATCCCACACTGCTTTTGTAAAGCCTGTTTTTCCCGGTTGTTCTTTTTAATAATATGTATTTGATCGAAGTAAAAAAAAATAAATATTCACCATGTTTCAGATAATCAAGCAAATAACGATGAAAAGTAATTAATTTTTCAACCATCTGAATTTTTCTTTTGCAACGATTTATTTCGATATTTTATTCAGAATGCGAATGGTATTTTCTTTGTAAAAATAATATCCTTTTCTGAATATTTCCCAGAAGGAGATTTCTATTTCCTGTCGGAGGAACCGGTAGCCGATTATAATACCTATGATTGAGAATATAATGGATGCTAATGCTACAAAGAGGAGCAGTGTGGTCACCGGTAACTCCGGAAACAGGTAATGCATTCCGAAAACCGCAAAAATATCACCTAAAATATTTGCCAGGGTCATGACAAGGACCTTTTGGAAATTTCGATGTGGCTTATTGAGACTGTCCAAAGCCACACCGGTAAAACGATCTAACGGTAATAACGTGCAGTAAACAATAAAAACGATCATTATATAAGATATTTCTGTAAGCGATGCCATGTACTGCGTACCTCCGATGATGATAATAAACAATTTATTGAAGAAGAGACTGACCACTGCAATGGCAATAAAAAGGAATACGACAATCCCTGTGTAGGAATAAAAAATTTCACGGAATCGGTTCTGATCATTATCCAGGCTTGCTTTCGACAATTTCGGGAAGGCAGTTGTGGCAAAACTGATCAGGGGAATTTCGATTAATTCAATATATTTTAGTGGAATTGCATAGAGTGCAACGCCAACAGGGCCGCAATAGGCGCTGAAGGATATTATGAAGCTGTCGGCTCCTTTCAGCAGGCTGCTGCCAACTTTCGTTCCCATGGAAAACTGGCCATATTTTAGTACCTCCTTCATTTTAACCCAGGAGATGTTCTTCAGGTATTGAATTCCTGTCCACTTTTTAATCAGGCAAAAGGCGGACGTTGCAAAATTTGTCAGCAGGTAAATTACAACGACCACTGTAATATCGATTTTTATTATGAAATATGCAATGAGAATGATTACAAGAAAGGAACAGAGGTTGAAAAAACGTATCCAGAATATCTTCTTAAAGTCCAGTTCTGCCTGGAAGATCGTCCATGCATAATTCCAGGGCAGATTGACCAGTGCGAGTACAGGGTACCAATAGCAGAATACATCATAACCGCTTTTATCGAGCGCTTCCGGAATGATTAAAGTCAGGCTCCAAAGAATTACGGTGAGCGGAATAATAATTAACAATCCGATGGCCCAGCTCGAGCCCAGGTAGTATTTCCGGTCATTATCACTCGGGGAGGATAAAAAGCGCACCAGGGCCTCTTTTGACAGTCCAAACCGCATCATGTCTATCAATGAGGCAGGTGCTGTGAACAACACCCATTTGCCGAAATCGGGTATTGTGAGCATCCGCATCAGGATCATGAAAGACAAAAGGCCCATGACGGCGGTGGTGAAATTACCCGCTAAA
>CAZPWZ010000435.1:0-2869 GCA_964590675.1 uncultured Draconibacterium sp. | reverse complement strand
CAGGTTACATGTACCTCCATGAAAATCATCCGCCGGTGATGTTGCAGATCACCTCGCTGGACCAACTATTACTTCCGGAGGAACAAGGCAGATCATACTTTCATCCCCCACTGGAATTAAGATTATCATCCTATCCCGATTTACGGAGTGCGCATTCCTGGTATTTCACACCAACTGTATCGACACACCAGGCTGAAGTCCAGGTTGACCTTTATATCCCGGCTGTCAGTGGAAAGGAATATCAGGCTTTCCTGGGGATCGATATCGGTTCAACCAGCACCAAGGCAATACTTGCCGCAACTGACCGTACTCCACTGGCAGGGTTTTACACCTACACGGGGGGTAAGCCTGCAGAGGCCATTCAGGCAGTGTTGGAAGCAATCGATGACCTGGTTAAAAAGCACCGTATCGGGCTAATCATCCAGGGGGCCGGAACCACCGGGTCGGGAAGGAAGTTCATCGGTAAAATAATCCATGCCGACCTGATCGTGGATGAAATCACGGCGCATGCCAGGGCCGCATGGTAGCTGAATCCACAAACGGATACGATCATTGAGATCGGGGGACAGGATTCGAAGTTCACCCTGATGCAGGATGGCATGGTGACCTTTTCGCAGATGAATGCGGTTTGTGCTGCCGGGACGGGCAGTTTTCTGGAAGAACAGGCCCGGAAACTGGGCTGCCCGCTATCGGATTACTCCGACCGTGCCTTGGGATTGCCTGCCCCCCTGGCAAGTGACCGCTGCACCGTTTTCATGGAACGCGACACCAACCAGCTCATGAATAAAGGGTATTCGGTGAACGAAATCCTGGCTGCAACACTTCACTCCGTCATGGAAAATTACCTGAAAAAAGTGGCAGTCGAAGGATCCATCGGCGATCATATTTGTTTCCAGGGGGCAACGGCAAAAAACAAATCACTGGTTGCGGCCTTTGAACAAAGGCTCGGGAAAAAAATATTTGTCTCCCCTTTTTGCCACCTGACGGGCGCCCTTGGCGTTGCACTGCTGCTCATTGAAGAAAAACCCTCCGTAACAACTTTCAGGGGGCTTAAGTTATACAAGGAGTCCATTGAAATCCGCTCGGAGACATGCACGATCTGCGCAAATCATTGCCACATAAGCCTGGCCGATGTCCAGGGGGAACAGGAAGCTTACGGGTTCCTTTGCGGCCGCGATTATGAAATAAAGAAACATGTTGCCGTTAAATCCAGGATTTTTGACCTCATTGAAGAACGCGCCAGGATATTCAATTTCGTTCAGCCGGAAAACACCATCCGGGATGTCGTTATCGGACTGGCAGCGTCATTGCATTTGTTTGAAGAACTGGCCCTGTGGAAAAGGTTTTTTGCAAATTTATCCATCCGCACCATCTCCAGCGAGCACTATACCGATCCGGTAAAATCGGGAAAGCGGATTGCCGGGGCCGAGTTTTGCGCCCCTATCGACTCCATCTATGGTCATATTGCCTGGTTAAGCGAAAAAGCCGACTATGTTTTTCTCCCGGTTTCACTCGAGGCCAGGGAAAATGAGGAGAACACCGACCGCTATTTCTGCTATTATACCCAATATGCCGCATCCCTGGCATTTACACTGAGGGATAAAAAGATCGCCGGAAAATTGGTTTCACCCATGCTGAACTTTGCGAAGGGAAACCGACAGATCATTAAAACCCTTGCGGCATCACTTCAGCCAATCTTTGGACCGGCCGTAACAACTGCGAAAATCAAGGCAGCATTCGAAGAGGCACTTACGTTCTCGGACCAGCGAAAACAAAAACTTTTTGAACTATTCAGGGCGGAATTTAAACCCGGAACAGAGATCTCGGTCGTGCTGCTGGGCAGACCGTATGTGGTGCTTTCAAAGTCAATGAATAAAGGCATTCCGGGAATCTTTTCCAGGATGGGGATCAAGACTTTTTTCCAGGATATGGTTGAGCCGGATGAGTTGCAGTCGGCTGAAACTGAACTTCTGTTGCGGGAAATTCCATGGTATTATGCCGCAAAAATCCTGGAAACAGCTAAGGCGGCTGCTACGACAAATAACCTCTACCCGGTATTGCTGACGGCTTTCAAATGCGCACCGGATTCCTTTATCATTGATTATTTCAAGAAAATCCTTGGATATTATCACAAGCCCTACCTCATCCTGCAAATTGACGAACATGATTCTAATGTGGGGTATGAAACCAGGATCGAGGCGGCGATCCGGTCTTTCCGGAATCATTCGCTCCGGAAGCAGGTGCAGCCTGTAATGGGATCCCCGGAGTTGCTTCCGCATCTCGAAACCAGGATCAATGGCAAAACACTGCTTTTCCCCAACTGGGACAACCTGGTAGCGCCTTTGCTGGTCGCGAACCTGAAGCGGGGGGGCATCGATGCCCGGCTGATGAGCAGCAGCGAAATGATCATTAAAAAAAGCATGGCCAACAATACCGGGCAATGCCTTCCTGTTAACATCATTGCCCAGGAATTCATCGACTATGTTGAATCGCATGGATTGCCTCCCGGGAGTACAATCCTCTGGATGACCAGATGCTATATCACCTGCAATCTGCGCCAGTATCCATTTTATGTCAAGAACCTTCTTGAAGCTTATGGTCGTGGATTTGAAAATGCTTCGGTTTATTACGGCGAATTGTCTCATCTCGAAATAGCCGTGAATACCAGTTATCATGCTTACTTTGCCTATCTCCTGGGAGGCCTGATCCGGAAAGTGGGGTGCAAAATCAGGCCTTATGAAATTAACCGGGGAACAACCGATAAGGTCATCGCCCAAAGCATCCGCATCCTGGAGTCAGCATTTCAAGGGAAAGTATCGATGGATGCCGCTGTCAGGGAGTCAATCTCCCTCTACGACCAGGTTGAACG
>CAZPWZ010000434.1:0-2873 GCA_964590675.1 uncultured Draconibacterium sp. | reverse complement strand
GGTGTTGGTACAGGGTACGGAGCCGTTCCAATGGTACCGATACCGATGGTGTAAACCCTGAGCCCGAATACTTTTGCAATTTCAGCTGCTGATTTCGGATCGATAAAGCCCCTGTTGTTTTCTCCGTCGGTGAGCAAAATGATCACTTTACTTACAGCCTGGCTCTCCTTGAGCCGGCTAACGGCAGTGGATAGTCCATCACCAATGGCTGTGCCGTCTTCGATCATCCCGCTTTTTATTTCATCAAATAGATTGATCAGCACAGGGTGATCGGTGGTCAGCGGGCATTGGGTGAAACTCTCGCCGCTGAATACCACGAGGCCGATACGGTCGCTGGGCCTTCCCTTGATAAAGTCCTCGGCAACTTCCTTGGCAGCCTCCAGTCTGTTGGGTTTAAAGTCCTCGGCCAGCATACTTCCTGAAATGTCCATTGCCAGGACAATGTCGATCCCTTCAACACTGACGCTCTGCCTTGAAAGCGTTGACTGAGGCCGCGCCAGCGCAATCACCAGTAAGGCATAGGCCATAATCCTGAATATAAACAGCAGATGCTGAAGGTATTGCTTTAATGACTTCGGCTTTTCGAGAAATGCAGAATAATCGGAAACCTGAAGTTTGGCCCTGGTTCCCGGATCCCTGAACCAATACCATGCAATGGCCACCGGGATCAGCAGGAGCAGGTAAAAAGCCTCAGGATTTGCAAATTTCAGATGGTTGAACATGTTGGTCTATTCGTTTATCGGGTTCCGGGTTTTACGGGTTTCATTGTTGCTGATCATTTCTGCGTCATCTGTTGAAGGTGCTGCAGCAGTATTTAATACGATTGTCTTGGCATAGGTCATACTGAGTTCATTTTCAGCGCCAATTGGTTGCATTTTGGCAAATTTAGCAAGATCGGAAAGCGACAGCAGTTTCCTGAGATCACCCAGAACAGACGCTTCACCGATATGATCTTTCATTGCAAATAAGATCTCTTCGCTGGTCATTTCTGCAGCGTTTACACCGAAACGTTTTTCGAAGTACTCACGCAGAATATCAGTCAGACGGGTATAATATTCCTTTACCTGGCCTTTCTGCCAAACCTGTTCTTTACGCAGTTCGTCCAGCAGTCCGAGAGCCACTACGTGGGGAGGTTTCTGCTGTCGCGCCGGCAGTTTGATAAATGGTTTGTTTTTCCTGCGATTCCTGATGTAAAACCAGACGAGTGTAGCCAGCAGGCCAATGGCGGCTGCAAGGAGCAGCCAGGGTAAAAAATCACGCAATGTATAGGGTGCCTGTAATACCGGCTTGATGTCTTTAATTTCTTTGGCGGCATCAACCTGTACATTTTTCACTTCAAGCAGAAACGGTTCGCTCTTCAGTTCACTGAAAGCTCCGTTTTTGCCTTTGACCCTGAAAGTAACAGGAGGGACTACAATAAACCCCGTATCAAATGTGGTTATGGTGATAACCTGACGGATCATCAATTTGTTGCTGCCTTCAGTAACTACGGTATCGGGTTTTGATTTCGATATGATTTCAATTGAAGCCGATAGGGTATCGCCCAGAACAGGCCAATCAACCACAGAACCTTTTTCCGTTTCGAGTTCCAGCGTTAGATTTACCTGCTTTCCGATCAAAAACCGGGACGTGTCAGCAGTAACCTTCTGGGCGCTAACCACAAAAGGCAATAAAACTGAAAATCCGGCCAGAAAGAAAATTATTCCTGATATGATCCTGGTTTGAAGATTTATTCCATTTGTTTCCATTTGTCCTGAAATCCGAATTAGTATCAGCGTCTTGCCTCCCTGGCTTTAAACAATCCCAGGAGTGGTTTTACATAATCCTGGCTGGTTGCTATTCTGGCGAAATCAACGCCGCTTCTCCTGAATGCCTGATCCAGCATTTCGAGACGCTTGATTGCATGTTTTTTGTAATGGGTTCTTGATGCTTTGCTCGAACTGTCGACCCAGATGCTTTCATTGGTTTCTTTGCTGAAAAGTCTGACCAATCCCATATCAGGAAGTTCATGATCCCTTTCATCAAATATGTGAAGGGCTACCAGGTCATGTTTGCGTCCGGCTATTTTGAGCGCATCTTCAAATCCTGTATCGATGAAATCGGAGATCAGGAAAGCAGTGCATCTTTTCTTCATGGCCTTGGTCAGGAACCTGAGCGCTTCAGCAATGTTGGTTTTCTGACTTTCAGGTTTGAAATCGATCAACTCCCTGATAATATGTAATATATGGCTGAGACCATTTTTGGGAGCAACGAATTTCTCAACTTTATCGCTGCAAAAGATAAGACCTACCTTGTCGTCGTTATGAATTGCCGAGAAAGCCAGTACTGCAGCTATTTCCGTCATCAGGTCTTCTTTGAACTGCCTGCGGGTGCCAAATTCATTTGATCCACTCACATCGATGAGCAGGGCAACGGTAAGTTCTCGGTCTTCATCCAAAACCTTAATGTAAGGATGACTGAAGCGTGCGGTGACATTCCGGTCGATGTTACGGATGTCGTCACCATACTGGTATTCACGGACCTCACTGAATGCCATACCACGTCCCTTGAAAGCACTGTGGTACTGTCCTGAGAAGATGTGGTTCGACAGCCCCCTGGTTTTTATTTCAATCTGACGTACTTTCTTTAGAATATCGCTGGTTTCCATGTCTGTTTCGTTCCTAAAAGTTTACCAAAACTTATAGTAATGTTTAGGGAACTTCGACTGTATTCAGGATTTCATTGATGATATCCTCAGTAGTGATATTTTCAGCTTCAGCCTCATAGGTAAGCCCGATGCGATGGCGCATGACATCATGGGCAACCGCCCTGACATCTTCAGGAATCACATAACCCCGACGTTTGAAAAATGCATATGCTTTTGCTGCGAGCGA
>CAZPWZ010000433.1:0-2891 GCA_964590675.1 uncultured Draconibacterium sp. | reverse complement strand
TAAATATTTGCACAGTTAGTTCGAAAAATAGAAAAAACTGATTGCAAAATGGGATTTTCCAGGACTGGATTGGATTTGAATACCGTCTTGCTTGTTCCGTCCCATGTTACCAGTGATCCAACTGTGGCCACGTGAATTTTATTTGACGCATCCCCGGTTATTGAATGGATGGGTAACCCGGTTATGCCGAAAATGGAAGATAATCCAACGAATTTTCCATCCTTATAAAGTGTGATGCCGCCTGTTTTATGCCCGATAAGTATCTCGTTTTTCGGAGTTTTAAAGATGCAGCTGGTGAAATTTTCAGCCAGGCCATCCCTGCTGGTATAGGTGCGAACAATATTTTTCCGGAGCCGGTTCAACCCTTCACCCTGGGTCCCTGCCATAAGGTCACCTTCTGAATTGGAAAGAATACATGTGACCATATTCGAAGACAGGCTGTCGCTGGTTGTGAAATGCCCGGTTATCTTACTTTCAGGATCATAATTGTAAAGTCCATCACCCAGGGTGCCGATCCAGACTTTTTTATCTTTCCCTTCAACGATTGAACTGACAGATTTGCCACTTCCCAAACAGCCAGAATGGATTTCAGATGCTTGCCCTCCCTCTATGGTGATAACATAGCCATCTGAACTTCCTGCATAAATGCGATTTTCATTCGTCAAGGCAAGGGCGGTTATCTTATCGGATAATAAGCCGTTGCGGGTGTTGTATGTTTCAATTTGCCCATTCTTGATGCGACAAAGTCCACCATCGGTTCCAACCCAAAGATCATCACCTGCTCCCCTGATGATTGCTGAAACCTGATCGGAAGGAAGTCCATTGTTTTTGTTGAAGGTTGTTACCTTGCCATTGCTGAATTTAAAAAGACCCATCCCTTCCGCAGCAATCCAGAGGTTGCCGGCTTGATCCTCACAGATGGCCTGGATGGATTTTCCGTGAAAGGCCTCCTTTTTTTCCAACGCGGTGAATTCGTTGTTTTTATACTGCAGGACCAATCCATTATTCATACCACAATACATGGTGCTGTCACTTGAAAGGTATAGTACCATGCAGAGGTCTTCGGTCATAACCCCGGAGTTGACGCGGTTAAAAAAAGAGACATTCATTCCGTCGAACCTGGTAATGCCGAATTCATTGCCGAGCCAGATGAATCCGTCCGGCGTCTGGCACATGGCGGAAATATTGGATGGCAAATCGTCCTTGGAATTCCATTTGCGGATATTATACTCCTGGGCAGCGGTCAGGCTCATGTTTGTCTGAGCAATTGAATCAACGGGGACAGATATTCCGATCAGGAGAGAAATAATGAATACAATGCTATGTTTCATTGAAATACATTTTGACCCTATCAAATATATAAATTTTTTTATTAAATGATTTTATTTTAATTTAGTTTCATTAATGTAAAACGGGCTTTTATTATTAATCATTGACTAAATTCAGCAGCCATGGTAACGCTTGACTTAAGAAATGTCTCAAGCAATTATCATTTTCAAGTCTAATTCATTTTTGTCGACAGGCCAACCCCGCTTGATGTTAGTAACATGGTTGTTGAACGGGACGCTACCCAAAAACCACCAAAGGGTTCAATTTGGTTAATGAAAATGCCTGCAGGTGCTCCGGGTTGGCATGAGATTGATCACTTTGCAACGTTTAAGGATAACGGGCTTGATGAAACGATGAAATACGATTTGATCGAATGCACCTACCTTTTAAAGGAAGGTATTTAAATCTGACATTCATTCTTCCCCTGGTTTTGAATCATAAATTAACTTTTATGGTTTAGATTTGCATTTGCTTTGGCATATTGCCAGATACCGTTGCTGTTAACCCATAAAATCAATCAATTTCATTTCATGCGCAAATCGCTGATTTTTCTGGCTTGCATCCTCCCCTTATTCATGGGAGCCCAGCCTGGCGAATGGCCTGGTTCCTATTTCAAGGGATACGACAGGTCCATCAAGGGTGGAGGTTTTCAATACCATTCACCCCAACCGGATGTCAACTCTTCGCTGCTCCTCCGATCCATTGATTCGGTGCAATATATCGAATGGGAAACAGCCATTGTCCCGGCAGGTTATACCGGCCAGTCAGTGAACTTCATATGGATGTTCGGCATCGATGCAAATACCGACAGTCACGCTTTCAGGTTATATGTGAACGGGAAGTACTGCCTCACCTTTTCCAATCCGCTGGTGTCGGAGCTCACTCCATGGAGGGTCCAGGGAATAAATGGCTGTTCGCTGCTGTTCAGGACCAACATGCTCGATAAATATGGCGATCCGATGGGTTACGCTGTGCTTACGCTGCCCAATGCCATGATTGAAAAGGGAAAGCCCCAGCAGATCAGGATCGTAGGCGAATCAAAAGAGAGCCGCACATGGTATATGACCTTTGAGGCAGGGGTGGAGGAGAAGCTGACAATAAAGCAGGTCCCCGCACTTATCCGTGGAAAACAGAAGAACACCTTGCCGGTTTTGTTCCAGTTTGTTCACCTGGGTGAGCCCGTAAAAGGAACCCTTGCCGTGGATGGGGGTACTGCAACACAGTTCAGACTTGAAACCGGCTTTAACGAAGTGAAACTCCTTCTGCCGGAAGAGACCACCGAAGGTGATCACCAGGCTGCAATCAGCATTGCCGGCGCTCCAGCCTTTATGAAGGAATTTACCATCGCACCAATTCGCCATTTTACCATTTACCTGGTCCAGCATACCCATACCGATATTGGCTACACCCGCCCCCAAACCGAGATTCTGCCCGATCATCTGCGATATATCGATTATGCCCTGGATTTCTGCGATCAAACAGATTCATTGCCCGACGATGCCAGGTTTCGCTGGACCTGTGAGACATCCTGGGCAGTGCGTGAATACCTGAGAACCCGTCCG
>CAZPWZ010000432.1:0-2898 GCA_964590675.1 uncultured Draconibacterium sp. | reverse complement strand
ACCATAATCGTTCCGAACTCTAAAATCGGAGGGGGCAGTATCGTCAACTATTCGATGGAACAGACCCGCCTCGTTGACCTGCCGGTGGTTTTCAATTACAAGGATGATTTTGCAACGATTGAAAAACATGTCCAGGAAATTCTATCCAGCGATCCCAGTATCCTTAAGCGTCCTGCTCCGGTCGTTGGGATTTCAAAATTTACCGAAACCCATATCACCTATGCAGTGCAGGCGTGGACATCTACCGCCGACCATGATGCTGTGGCTGGGCGTATCTTGATAAAAATAAAAGAATTATTTGACAGCAAAACGGTCCTATCGCCGCTTGCGTGACCATTCGTTTTTCATGAGGGTGGGTGAGCGACAGAAATTAAAATTATACCATTTTTGGGAAAACCAAAATGTATCACCCGACCGTTTGTGAAGGTCAGATGAAGAAAAAGATCAACAACCGTGTGTGAATCTGTGTGTGAATTTTTTTCCGGTATTGACTAAAATATCGGAAATCTGATAAAAACAGCTAAAACATGGAATTCAAAATAACAATATAATCAGATAGATATAAAAACATCAGGATGTTGCAAAGATCGGGGGCGCTCATTCGTAATCAGCAGGTCAGCGGTTCGAATCCGCTCGCTGTCTCCAAGTAAATCAATGGGTTATGGCTAAAAGCTGTAAATCCTTTTTTCATTTCTGTCAAAAAAAATTCGGTCAGTACAAGGATATTACAAGGATTTTTATCACGGCATATTGTTTCATTTCGCAAGCATCTTTATCCGCACCATCATTTACAGTCAATCCCGAAGCAAAAAAGCGGCTGCCCGATCCCCAGATAGGGGCACTGACAAGAGATGATCGTTTTTTCCCTTGTAGGAAGTGGCATACTTTTCCTGGACGTATTTTTGTTTTGCGCCATCAGTTCCCCCATCAATGGAATGCCACCAGTGGATTGGAATGTTCTGGGCTTTGGCAATCTTTTCAATATGGGAGTTCAACTGGTCGGTCAATATGCGCATAACGCCGTTTGACAATGAATTGAAGCCAAGAGCGCGAAGCAATACTGCGATACCGCCGGCAAAAACAGACGAATGATGTAGCCGCGAAGAATGACTCGCTCAAAACAGGAATAATTGAACTTGATATTTTGGTCGAATTGTTTCACAAAGGAATTGTTCACAGGCGGATCCTTCCTTAGAATATGTGTTTGGGAGAAACACAGCTATAAAGGAGGGCCCGTAAATAAACAAGTGTCAGAAAGAGACCAAAGGTAAGGGGCTAAAGCGCACAAAGATGGCACATAAGGATCCTGATCCTTATCATTATACAACTGGGAATGCCCCGGCTTATCATTTAAATCATCATCCGGCCGCTTAGCCCCTTGTTTTTGGCCTTTTGGAACTTCAGTTCGGTAATATTATGGTGAGGATGGAAATAAAAAGAAAAGCGGGGCCCGGGCCGAAAAACGCAGCAAAGGCCATTACAGATGATTGATCTGCATTGCCATATCCTGCACGGCATTGACGATGGTCCTGCCGATATCTGGGAAAGCCTGGATATGGCACAGCAGGCGGTTCTGGACGGCATTCACACCGTAGTGGCCACACCCCACAGTCAGAATGGGATGTATGTGAATTCCAGACGCGACATTGGCCGTCATGTTCAGGAAATCAATCGGATACTGAAGGAATTTACCATTCAATTGGTAGTTCTGCCCGGTGCGGAAGAGCATATTCGTCCGGATATGGGTCAAGCCATGATGCCATGCAATATCAGCACAATTAACGATAACGGTCGGTATGTTCTAGTGGAATTCCCGTTCATGACCATTCCGCATGGCGCCCAGGAAGTGCTTTGTCGAATGAAGCAGATGGGCTTGACGCCTGTGCTGGCCCATCCTGAGCGGAATGTGGCCATACAAAAAAATATTGAAATCCTTTATCCGTTTGTTGAATCCGGCTGCCTGACCCAGATCACAGCCATGAGCCTGACTGGAGATCTGGGGGAGCCGGCCATGGTATGCGCTTATCGGATGGTGGAGCTGCGGTTGGCCCATGTCATTGCATCGGATGCCCATTCCGCCGGCAATCGCCGGCCGGAATTATCATCTGCTGTCGAGGTTGCCGCTCATATTCTTGAAAGCCGTCAGGAAGCGGAAAACATGGTCATTCATACACCTCAGGCCATTATTTCCGGACAGGCCATCCATTTGCAAGTTCCGATAAAACCCCAGAAAAAGAAGAGATGGTTTTTCGGAAAATGAGCTATCGGGCTCCTGCCCCAATCTTGATGGCAAAGTAATAAGTCCTATATTTGTGCCAAGCTTCGTCCTTCATCATTGGGTTGTACTATAAGCATCCAGTATCCATAAGAATTCGCTCGCATTTTTTTTGATCAGGCGAAATGCCGGCACTTTGTCATCCCCATTTTGACTTTTTGCGAGGTCATCACTGTTGACTCGGCTAAGGAACTGTGATAGGCGCATATGGCTGAAGATGCTGATACTTTCAGGTTGCCACCCATAATGTGTTTAACCATTTTGATAGATGAAGGAGAACATCAGTATGGCCTTCCAGGATTTTTCCCACCAGTTCATTCAGGGACTTTCGGAGATTCACAGGTCGCTCGATTTGCAAGAGACAAAGGAAGCTGTTGTCCGCGTGGCTTCGCAGATTTTTGGCGCAAAGGGCGCCTCTTTGCTGCTGTTTGATCGCACCCATGAGACCATGAGAGTTTCCGAAGCCTATGGTCTGAGCGAAGCATACAAGACCAAGGGGGACGTCAATCCGAAAAAAAGCATTGGCGAGACTCTCCACGGCAACGTGGTCGTGATTCGGGATGTTGCCACGGATCCCAATCTGCAGTACCCTCAGGAAGCTTTAAAGGAGGGGATTAGAAGTA
>CAZPWZ010000431.1:0-2900 GCA_964590675.1 uncultured Draconibacterium sp. | reverse complement strand
TTGATGGTCAGTTAAGCAGCCTGGAATGGCTGATGTAGTGCTGATCGGCCTGGTAAATAAAAAGGCAGGTGCCTTCCTTGATGGTTGTCACAACCGGTTTGATCAGATCGGGTGGAAGGGACGGGCAACCAAAACTTCGGCCGAGCCGTCCGGTTTTCCGGATGAAATTTTCAGTTGCATAATCCGCCCCGTGAATGATGATCTCACGTTTCAGTGCATTGTCGTTGAAGCCCTTTTCCACACCGTCCAGGATCAGCGACAACCCGACGCTGGGGCCCAAAATCTCTCCTTTGGTTATATAAAAACCAAGGCTGCTTTTGTAAGAACCCGAGATATTTGAAAAATGCTTTGCGAACTCATCGCCGGTGTTTCGTCCATGGGCTACATAGGTGTTGAATAGAATGACTTTGTGCAGCAGGTCGATGACATAGAGCCGCTTGTTCTTGCTGGATTGTGAAAAGTCGACAATGGTCAGGATCCCGGAATTCCGGAGTTTACCATCAATCTCCAGCTTCCTGTATCCCTTTAATGCGAACTGGAATACCTCCTGTGATAATCCCATCTCAGACAATTGCAGCACATCAAAAAGGTCACGCCGATCATCCATGCCGGCAGCAGGATTACCGGGTTCAGCCTTATGCATAGTAGGAACAAGGGCAAGCAGGAAATAGATAAAAAGTTGCAGCATAGTGCAAAGATAGGCAAAAATTACTTCTCATCCATCAACAGTTCGGCAAGCCTGTCGTCTCTTTGATAGATATCATCAAAAAAACGGATCTCCCCGTTCAAATCAACCCAGGCTGTGAAATAGCCAATATATACTGGTATTTTTTGCTTCAGCACATAGGTGTTTTCCTTGCCGGCATGCATGGCTGCATCAACCTTTTTGGGGGTCCAGTCCGGATCGTCCTGAATAATCGCCAGGGCAAGCTCCCTGGGTTTTCCCAAGCGGATGCATCCGTGGCTGAAGGCCCTGCTTTCCTGCGCAAAGAGGCTTTTCACCGGGGTATCATGTATGTAGATATCATTGGAGTTCGGAAAAATAAACTTTACCAATCCCAATGATTTGTTCTTTCCCGGTTTCTGGCGTACCTGGCCATCGTTCCACTCCATGTTATGCTTTTCCAGGTAATTTTTATCCTTTGCCATCCCCGGCTTTACCTCTTTGTTGATGATGCTCTGTGGCAGGTTCCAATAGGGGCTGAACACGATATAGCTCATCATGCCGCTGAAAATCACCGTCTTGGTTACATTTTTTCCAACAATCACGGGAGACTCCAACTCCAGTTTGCCATTCCGGATCATGGTCAGTTTAAAAGATGGGATGTTGACCACGATAAACTCCCTTGCCCTGGCAAATTCGGGAGAAATCCACCGGCACCGTTCCATGTTTACAATGATTTTTTGAATACGGTCACCAACGGGGACATTCATCTCCCGGATATGTTCGGGCAATATTTTTTCGGTTGGATTTTTTCCGACACGCCATTGGAACTTTTTCACTGCCTCAACCAGTTCGTCGTCGAATTGGTTGCTCTTGTTGTTTTGCTGCAAAAGGCCTTCAGTGAAAAGCCGTTCCCTGACCTGGAGGATGGCTGCAGCTGTGTCACCCGGTTTGTATGATTTAAATTTTGGAGCAATGTCAATGGTATTCCAGCCGCCCTTTTTTTCAATTTCACGATATTGCAACAGGAAATGACGCAATTTGTAATACTGTCCTATCAAAACGCTGTCGTCGCGGTTGATCAGCTGATCATCGGCAATCAATGAATCAAGAAGGACCTTGTAGGCAACCTGTTTCCGCGGCATCAGCCAGCCTAATGCCGTGGTGGTGGTGTCGTCGAGACCCTTGTAGACTTTTCCTGCGTAAAACAGGTACAGGTTAGTAAGCATCAGTTCTGTTTCCTCCTGTGAAAGGGTGTTCTCCTTGTCATTGTCAAACACGCCATCGATCTTTTCCTGGTATGGGAATTTCGAAGACACCCCCTCCTCATTCAGCTCCTTTACCTTACTGAAGAGGGTGTAACCAAATTCAACGATTCCGCGCTGATCATACCAGATTTCGTTGAACTTGTGATGGCGGTAAACATCCGTCACATCCTCCCTGTATTTGTCTAGTTCCGGATAGGTCCGGTAGAATGTAAATAACAGGTTGCTGTCGAACGGCAGGTTGCTGTGATGGTTAACGGCACCGCGCAGGTGACTATCCTGCATCATTCCGGCAGATTTTTTCCTTTTGAGGCTGCATGATTCACCTGCCAGTAAAATAACAATAATTAAGGAAACAGTAAAGAAGTTGAATTTTCTCATAGTTTTCGAATTTCCTGCTTTCAGACAAGGACCTAATATATACCACTATGTTGTCACGGACAGCAAATCTATAAAAAGTTTAATCTTCACGACGATATGGTGAAGAAAATGATCTGCTTTACTTGACTTACAGGCAAATTTATTGTAGATTTAACCGCTTATTAACCTGATTATCCTATAACAAACTCCAATATGAAAAAGTTACATGTTATCCTTTCTGTTGCAGGAGGTCTTGTAGTCTTATTTTGCTTTCTTGTTTACCAGAACTGTATCGTACCCGCCGATGTCCGGGATGGATCAAAAATCACCGGGAGCCTAGAAAAAATGTCAAAACCCGGACTTCTTGCCATGATGGCCGGGTATCAATTTTCTAAGCTCAGAGATCCGCGAACAGGATTGATTTCACCGGGGATCAGGGCCAGGGAACTGGCGTATGTGTCGCAACTGCCCATGCATCCTGAAGGGGAGGGGCAGTCGTGGACATGGCGTGGGCCTGCCAATATTGGTGGTCGCATGCTTTGTATTTCGGTTGATGTTGATAATGAGAACCACCTGTTGGCCGGAAGCGCTTCAGGCGGAATGTGGGAATC
>CAZPWZ010000430.1:0-2900 GCA_964590675.1 uncultured Draconibacterium sp. | reverse complement strand
AAAGGAAGCTCTCCGGCCTTAGCCGAAAAGGAATATTGGTGATCGGAAGTGGCAACATGGTGCACAACCTGCGCATGGTCAACTGGCATAAGCCATCCGGCGGGCATGACTGGGCTGAGGAGACAAACGAAAAAATTAAAAAACTCATCGTGGCGAAAGAATATAAAACCCTAACCGGTTATGCAAGCCCAGGACAGGAAATGGCCATGGCAATTCCAACGGCCGAGCATTACATTCCGCTGCTCTACGCCCTGGCGCTGCAGGAAAAAAATGAATCCGTGTCCATCTTTAACGATAAAGTTGTTTACGGATCAGTATCAATGACTTCAATAAAAATCAATTAAACAATAACTTAAAACCAAAACCAATGAAAAACGTGACCAAATTTATGATAGCGATGATGATCGGGATGATGATCATCGGAAAAGCAGAAGCTCAAACCAAATGGAACCTCGACAACAGTCATTCGAATGTTAAATTCACCGTGACGCACCTGGTCATTTCCGAAGTTGACGGTGCATTTAAAACATTCAGCGGCACCATGACTGCATCAAAACCCGATTTTTCTGATGCCCAGATCGACTTTTCTGTTGATATCGCCAGCATCAATACGGACAACGAACAGCGCGACAACCATTTAAAGGGTGATGATTTTTTCAATGCCGAAAAGTATCCAAAGATGACCTTTAAAAGTGTTTCGATGAAGAAGATCTCCGGCAATAAATATGAACTTACCGGCGATCTCACCATCCGCAATGTGACCAAGCGCGTTAAATTCGCAGCAACCTACGGTGGTACAACCAAAGATCCATGGGGAAACACCAAGGCCGGGTTCAAAGCAACTGCGACCATTAACAGGCTGGAATACGGACTCAAATGGAACACACTCACCGAAGCAGGTGGTGCTGTAGTAGGCGCGGATGTCACCATCAACATCAATGCTGAATTTAACCAGGCGAAATAAGGCAATCGTCAGTTCACGATCAGTTCATCAAGAAAAACCCAGGCCTTGCCCCCGTGCCCGATATGCCACGACGGGCAATGGCCGATGTTTTTTACAGCGAATTTCACATACCGCCCATGCACCGGCGGTATTTTTTTGCCTGTTTCCGCAATGACCAGGGGATCGGGAAAGGACAGCGAATCAAAAGCAGCAACCTCCTTAAAGCTTAGGCCATCCTCCGAAATACTGATCCTGACCATCTCTGGATAAAATATCCAGGATGCATGGTCCTGTAAAAATTCCGCCCCTACGTAACTGATCCTCACGCCGGACCCCAGGTCGACCGTTGCAATCAAATCCTTCTCCTCAAATCCCTGCCACAGCACGTAGTAATTGGCAGTGCCGCGTTTTCCATCAGTCAGGGCACCCATCCCTTCTGCGCTGTACTTTGGACTGGGGTCAATGGAAAGGGTGTAGGATTTGCCCTTTGCCAGGTGATCCGAAAATGCATTCTGAAAAAAACGGCTGGTTACCCTGGCATATTCATCCGGCGGCAGATTGCGTTCATGCAAGGTTTTCACATCGTACCTTTTGGAAAGTGCCACAAATTCAGTTAACTGATCTGTAACATCTTTTCTGACAGCCATCGTCGATCCTTTCAATTCCATAAAACCATCGGGCCCCGTGATGTTCTTCTTCGCGATTTCAAGCATGGCATAGCGCAAGGGCAGTCTGGCTTTGCTTACCCTGCTCAGCAGCACTGAATCGCCTGCCACGGCCTTTTCCGCCTGGTCGAACAACGCATTGTAACTTCGGGTGTTTTCGGGCGAAAGGAACGCGTCGGTCTCCTGCATCGGGCTGCCATAGATCCAGAGTGTTTTTCCCGATTGCTGAAGGGCACCGGTCATTTCATCCAGGTATTTCCCGATAAAAGGTCCTGCAGGACCATAATAACCTTTGAGAAATTGCCTGGTCAGGGAATCCACATTCACGTCCGGGTTCCAGAGAAGCTTAGCCAGCAGGAACTGGCGTAATTCCTGGTTTTCGCTGTAAGTACCGCGACAGCCCTGTTCAAATACCGAACTGACATGGTATTTTTTAAACAACTGGATATTGGGCTGCAATACCGGCAGGTTTGGAAAGGCAGCAAGCATATTGGTGAATTGGATCACGTAATGCCATACCAGGATATCATCAGCAATGGCCGACCAGTCTTTGAGATCGGCCACAAAGGAACCGGCAGAGGTATCGCTTGCAAGCGGCTTGCTCCGGTCGCACTCAATGGTGCATAGCATGCTGTTCACGTTGGAGGACGGTTTGACATGCCTCGGCGCAGCGCGGGTATACTGGTACGCCAGGGTGGAGATCACCTTATCCGGAAACGCAGCAGCTACCTTGTTTACAAATGCGATCATCTGATCCGACGGGGTCACTGCACCTTGCGGGTGCGGGATCAACTCGCCCCGGGAACCTGTCAGGGTGCCGGTGCAGGCCGTGCATTCACAGGAGCCGTAAGTATCCATTTGCGAAACCGACCAGTACTTTGCATCCGGGTTATCGTGCATACGTTTTTTAAGTTCATCGATGGTGATCTGCAAAACATCGGGATTGGTGAGGCACAGCTGGGTTTTGGCACGCTTGCCTCCCATCAGGGCGTAGTATTCGGGATGAGGATCAAAATACTTCTCCAATGGCACCAGGGTGAACATGGTATGCACCCACATCCCCCAGTTTTCTCCGCCTTTCCAGGCATGCCGGTCCAAACGCATTTTATCGGCAAAATCCTATTCGTCCATCCCGGCATAATGGACCTCACGAAATCTGAATGCGGGCTTCGCAACGACGTCGGCCATGGGCAGCATGATCTCAGACATCCTTGGAATAATTTCCGCTCCCGGCGCCCAGAAACGGCACCCGAGGTATCTCTCGAAAAATTCATATACCCCGTAAAGTGTTC
>CAZPWZ010000429.1:0-2911 GCA_964590675.1 uncultured Draconibacterium sp. | reverse complement strand
CGATAGTCGGGCTGCTTTCCGGTCAGCGATCGCATGTGACAATATGGATCGGGGCGGTCTTGTCTGTAGCCGGCCTTTACCTGCTCAGCATGACCAGCACCTTCAGCATTGCCCCCGGCGATAAACTGGTGCTTTACTGTGCAGTCATTTTCACATTCCATGTGCTATTCATTGCCTGGCTCTCGCCCAGGATGGATAGTTTCCTGCTGGCCATCATCCAGTTTGCTATCTGTGCCTTTCTAAACCTGGTCGTCGCTGTTGCCATTGAACCGTTGAATTTTAATTCCATCATGCTGGCGTGGCTTCCCATAGCCTATGGCGGAATTTTATCGGTCGGCGTCGCCTATACCCTGCAGGTGATTGCCCAAAAAACAGCCCATCCTGCTTATGCATCCATCATTCTGAGCCTCGAGGCAGTCTTCGCCGTGCTGGGCGGCTGGATGATCCTGAATGAACACCTCACCGGGCGCATGATAGCAGGATGCCTGGTTATGCTGATCGGCATGATGGTGGTGCAGGTAAGGTGGAAATCATGAATTTTACTATTTTTGCAGGGTGCTTGCATTCAGGAATTCCTGATTAATTATCCAAGGTCAGGATGCTGCATTCAAGTGATCCTGATTAAAATTCCCAGGTTATGAAGATCAAACCGCTTATACTCGCAATGCTGTCAACCGTAGGTTTGATTGGCATATCCCAGGCAATCGCCCAAGTTGAGATAACCGCCGTTGTTGCACCTGCAGAAGCTCAGACACCGGTCGATTTCGACTCCTGGTTCAGTCCGAAAACACTGCGCGTAGATTATCTTCTGGCCGGTGACGCAAAATCAGAAATCGCCTGCTTCTCAAATATGAAAGAGGAACCATCCTGGGGCGGTTCCCGTAAAAACCTTATTGATCCTTTTGGTTATGGTACTTACCGTTATGCTGCCTATGATTCAGCAACAAAAAAACTCCTTTTTTCCCGGGGATTCAGTACCCTTTTCCAGGAATGGATAGGAACAGAAGAGGCCAAAACCATGAAGCGCGCCTTCCCGATGACGGCCGTAATGCCATTTCCCAGGGAAACCATTCGTTTCGTGATCGAAAAAAGATCCTTTGAAACCAACGCATTTGAAAAATTGTTCGAGCGGTTCATCAATCCCACCGATTATTTCATTACCCGCGAAAGCATCCATCCAAATAAAAATTTAAAAATCAAGGACTCAGGCGATCCGCAGCACCATGTTGATGTTGCCTTGATTGCCGAAGGCTATACCACCCTGGAGATGGATAAATTCCTGGATGATGCAAAACGCATCAGCGATTATTTTATGACCGTGGAGCCCTATGCCAGTTTTGCCGGAAAATTTAATTTCTATGCCATCCTTTCACCTTCGGTTGAATCAGGAGTGACCATTCCGGGGAAGGACATTTGGGTGAATACCAATATCAACAGCAGTTTCTATACTTTTGACATGGACCGGTACCTCACTACTTCCGATACCTGGTCGATGTATGACATTGCCTCAAGTGTGCCATATGATGCTGTATTTGTGCTTGTTAACAGTAAACGTTATGGCGGTGGTGGTTTTTATAACCATTATGCCCAGGGAACCGTTGATCATCAGCTTTCGAACATAGTTGCCCTGCATGAATTCGGCCATTCATTTGCAGGCCTAGCCGATGAGTATTATAATTCGGAGATAACCTATTCCGATTATTACAACCTTAAGTTTGAGCCTTGGGAGCCCAACATCACCACCGATATTGATTTTGGCTCGAAATGGAAGTACCTGGTTTTGCCCGATACACCCATCCCTACACCCCGGGTTGAAAAATATAAGCGTGTGACAGGGATGTTTGAAGGCGGCGGGTATCTTTCCAAAGGGATTTACAGTCCGGCGATGGATTGCCGCATGAAAACAAATGAGGCACCTGCCTTTTGTCCTGCCTGCCAGGATGCCATCCGTAAAATGATATTGTTCTATTGTGAATAGGGCCCTTATTTTCGATATCCGGCGATTCACGGTGCACGACGGTCCGGGGATCAGGACCACGGTTTTTTTCAAGGGTTGTCCCCTGAGTTGCTGGTGGTGTCATAACCCGGAGAGCCGCGACATTCATGAAGAAAAATCAGTTAAACATGTGAAGATGGATGGTATGACCTTCGACCGGGGAGAAATTACCGGTATCTGGATGTCAGTCGCCGAAGTGATGAAGGAGGTATCAAGGGATCAGGTATTTTATGACGAATCGGGCGGCGGCGTAACCTTCTCAGGCGGAGAGCCGTTGTTGCAGCAGGCCTTCCTGCTTGAATTGCTGAAGGAATGCCGTAAATGTGGGATTCATGCCACAGTCGACACCTCGGGATATGCCACAAGGGAAGTCATGGAGCACATAGCCGAATATGCCGACCTTTTTTTATATGATCTGAAGCTCATCGATGAGGAGATGCACAGGAAATACACCGGTGTTTCCAATCAGTCCATCCTGGAGAACCTGCAATGGCTGTATAGTTCAGGGAAAAAGGTCATTCTGCGTTTTCCGGTTATTCCGGGGATAACCGACACAATCGAAAATATCCGGGATATGAAATCATTTATTACCAGGTCACTTCCACACATCAGCACATCACCACATCAGCTGAGCCTGCTTCCCTATCATTCCATTGCCCGTGACAAATACCGCCGCTTCTGCAAATCAAATCTGCTGGAAGGACTCCCCGATCTCAATCCGGAAACCCTGGTTGAATTAAAGTCTGAATTTGAATCACTCGGGCTGGAAGTTACCATCGGCAGCTAAATCCGAAAGCATAATACGTTAGATTGAGATTGCTTCCGGTCACATGTTTGACATGGTTTTCCTTAACGATTTAGTTACGCTTTCCATCTTGATTTCATCATGATTTCGTCATGTTTTCGTCAAGATTC
>CAZPWZ010000428.1:0-2915 GCA_964590675.1 uncultured Draconibacterium sp. | reverse complement strand
CCTGTAAATTATTCACATAAAGGTTGTCGAAAACGTCGAGCCGTGGTTTTCCGTAACGGGGCGTGCCTACTTCGATGTCGAAATTGTTGCCGTAATCATCGGTGAACCGGCCAACCGCAAGACCGTTCACGGCCATGCGAACGGTACGTCCGATGCTGACCGTGGGAACTCCGAACTGGCTCGCCTTATGCTTGTTGACCTCTATCACCAGGTCTGATTTCAGGTTGCTTACCGGGTTGTTTATATAGATGGTCCCCGGAACCCTGGTAAGCATTTTCTCCACATTGATGGCTGCCATGCGCAGTGTATCAAGGTTGTCGCCAAACAACCTGACCTCGATGGGTGCGGCAACCGGGGGGCCCTGTTCGAAGTTCTTCACCTCGATCCTGGCGCCCGGGTAGCTGCTCCATTGTTTTCTTAAATGTTCAATGATTTCAAGTTTTTTTGTTGCCCTGGTTTCACGTTCCAGCATGACCAGTATTTCCGACAGGTCGTTGCGGGGATTGGCCTGCGTCACATTGTAATAAACCTGCGGATTTCCCTTCCCCACGTTGGAGGCAAAGAAGCGGACCACCGGTATCTGACCCAGCTGCCTTTCAATATCCCGGGTAACTGAATCGGTATATTCGATGCTTGACTGAAGTGGCGTTTCAATGCGGATAAAGAATTGCGGCTTCTCGGATGCAGGAAAAAGGCTGAACCCGTTCACCCAGAAAAGGCCGATGGATCCGGCAAACAGCAGGGTGGTGACCACCAGGGTAAGCAAGGGTTTTTCGAGGGAATGGGTGAGCACCTTATGATAAGCGCCCCCGATGAGGATCCTTTTGAAAGTTCGCATCACGATATTGCCTTCCCACGGCCCGTCGTGTTCTTTCAGGATCCTGCCGGCTATGAGCGGTATCGCGGTGAGCGAAACCAGCAGCGAGGCCAGCATGCTGTAAATGACCGCCATGGGAAGTGCACGGATGAACTCTCCGGATGCATCTGGCATCAGGGCCAGGGGAAGAAAAGCAATGATCAGGGTGACCGTGCAACCCAGCACGGCAGGGCCGATCTGCCGCGTTGCCTTGATTACGGCCTCTTTCCGGCTGTATCCCTGGAACATCCAGCGTTCAATGTTCTCAATGACCACAATGCTGTCGTCGACCAGTAAACCAAGGGCCACCACCAATCCTACGATGCTTATCTGGTTCAGGGTATAACCGGACAGGTTGAGCATGATGATGGCGATGGCTAGCGAAAGCGGGATGGTGATCATCACGATGAGCGAGGATCGGAAGCCTAATGGCAGCAAGGTAATTGCCACAAGCAATATGGCAATCAAAAAATCTGTCCCGAGACCCGTCAGCCTCTTGTTGACATGATCGGCCTGATCGAAAAAGTGAATCATATCAATGGACAAAGGCAGGCTCTTTTTGAACCGATCCAGTACCGACTTATACGATTTCTGGGTGTTCGTGATATTTTGGCCCGGTTTCTGGGCTGCTACGACAAAAACACACCGGTGACCGTTGAGCCTTGTGGTATAATCGCTCGATGCCAGGTCCTGGTATACATCTGCAATATCTTCCAGCATGATATTCTTGCCATTGTATGAAAAAATGATGGCATGCCGGATATCATCCGCACTTCGGAACTTCCCGCTGATCTTGACATTGAATGATTTACTACCCGCCTCTATGCTGCCGCCCGGTATCGAAGAAAGCTCGCTCTGAATGGCTCCCATCACTGCGGTTACAGGGATGTTCATGCTGGCCATCTTCTCAGGATGGAGATCGACCCTGATATGCTGTTCCGAGAGACCATGAATCTCAACATTCTTCAGTGCCGGTATCTTTTCCAGTTCGTCCTGCAGCTCTTCTGCCTTCTTACGCAGCAATTCTGAAGGCGCGTTTTCAGAAACCAGCGCCAACTGGAGAACATTCACGCTTGATGGCGTGAACTTGTACACATCGATGCTCAGAATATCTTCGGGCAGCTCCTTGCGCTTTGCACCAACCTCCCTGAGCAGCTCCTGGTACTTTTCTTCGGTATCCGTGTCGTAATTGTATTTAACGGTGATCACTGCGATGCCATCCCCTATCTTGCTGGTGACCCTTTTTATATCCTCCAGTGCGTAAACCTCCTGCTCCAGCGGCCGCACCACCAGTTCTTCCATATCTTTGGGACTGGTTCCGGGGTAAATGATCACCACGGGAAATTCGGGATATTTCAGTTCGGGATCCTCGGCCCGCGGCATGGTGACTACGGTATTGATGCCTAATACAATCACCATCAGGTACATAACCAGGGTGAACTGGGAATTTTTTATGGCTAACTCCGATAGTTTCATTGGATGATTTTGATAGGTGAACGATCTTTGAGATAGGCGCTGCCCTTGATGATCAAGGTGTTGCAATTTTCAAGCCCTTTGTCGATCAGCACAAAATCGCGATACAGCCCGGCTATGAAGACCTGCTGGCGCACAGCTGTTTTGCGGTCGCAGGTGGTAAAAACGAAACCTTTGTTGCCATCGCCATCCAGGAGGGCATCATACGGGATTTTCCAGACCTTCCTGCCGGTCGACGGCGTAATGGTGGCCCGGCCAAACATGCCTGACGCAATCGGGATGCTGGTACCCGGCACGGGGGTGATATTGATGGCGAAAGTACCTGTGAAGGGATCCACTCCTTCGGATTTTTTCGAGACATGCCCCACAAGGGGCCGTTCATTTTCGATGTCGGTGGTAATGATGGCCGGATCACCGGTTTCGATGGTACTCCATTGTCCGTCGCTGACGTCAACTTTGAGGATCCATTTTCCATCGGCGGCTCCATTTTTCATAAAGACCGGTGGTGCCGGGCCCAAAACCTGTCCTTTTTTGACAAACTTTTTTAGTATAAATCCTTTCTCCATCGCCCGGATCTCCGAATAGA
>CAZPWZ010000427.1:0-2918 GCA_964590675.1 uncultured Draconibacterium sp. | reverse complement strand
AAAGTGACTCGGGACAAATGACAAATGACGAATGACAAATGACAAGTGACAAGTGACACATGACAAAAGGCCAATATTTAATGCCTATTGCCTGCTGCCAATTGCCTACTGCCTATTGCCTAATATCAAAGCAAATAAATTATGAAAAAGGAGACCTACATTTACGGCATCAGGCCGACGATTGAAGCGATCAAATCCGGAAAAGAGCTGGAAAAGATTTTCCTGCAGAACGGCTTGAAGGGGGATGGTTTCCGCGACCTGTTCAGCCTGATCAAGGAGCTGGAGATTCCGTTTCAGTTTGTCCCGGTCGAAAAGCTTAACCGGCTGTCGCGACAAAATCACCAGGGAGTTATCTCCTATGTTTCTGAAATCACCTACCAGCAAATCGAGGATCTCGTCCCCTTTGTTTTTGAACAGGGACGACAGCCGCTGTTCCTCATTCTCGACCGGGTAACCGATGTGCGTAATGTTGGTTCGATTGCCCGCACGGCAGAATGTGCCGGGGTCGACGGTCTCATCCTGCCTGCCAAGGGTTCGGCCCAGATCAATTCCGATGCCATCAAAACATCGGCCGGGGCCTTGTACAAACTCCCTGTCGTGCGCGCGCAAAACCTCAAAGAGACCATTCAGTTCCTGCGCAACAGCGGACTGACCATTGTCGCCGCCACAGAGAAAACCGACAAGGAATATACTGCAACCGATTATAACCGGCCCATGGCACTCATCCTGGGTTCGGAAGGAGAAGGAATATCTGAGGAATACCTGAAACTCACTGACGAAGTGGTCCGCATCCCGCTTTTGGGAGAAATCGAATCACTCAATGTCGCCGTGGCTTCCGGGGTCATCCTCTTTGAAGCCCTTCGCCAGCGCAATGGAAAATAATGAAATACCTGGTTACAATTATCAGTTTCTGTCACCCGAAAATCGTAAATCGTAAATCGTAAATTGTTTCAATGCCTGTTTGCAAAGAATAAATCGAACATGAAGTATCTGTACAAATACACCCCGGAAATAATCCTGTTCATTTACATCCTGCTGTTCCTTGGATTTAAATCACCGGAGAAGAACTGGGACCGGGTGATCAACAGCGACGGAAAAGGTTACTATGCCTATCTTCCGGCGATCTTCATTTACCACGACCTGCAATTTAAATTCGTGGAACAATATGAAGCACAATATTACCCGGCAAACCGGTCGGTATTCAAGGAGTTCCGGAATGATGCGGGTCCGCGGAAGGTGAATAAATATTTTCCGGGCATGGCCATCCTCTGGCTGCCCTTCTTCCTCTTCGGCCACCTGATGGCCTGGCTCGAGATCTTCCCCCGCGATGGTTACTCCCTGCCCTACCAGTATGCCATTGCACTATCGGCCTTGTTGTTCCTGTGGCTTGGCGCCCGATGGCTTCAAAAACTCCTGAAGAGATTTGGATCCGATGACCGGTCCGCTGCATTCATAACCCTTGCCATCACACTGGGAACCAACCTGATCTTCTTCACGCTGGTCGAACCCTCCATGACGCATGTTTACTCCTTCGCCCTTATCACGGGTTTTGCGCTGACTACCTGGAAAATGTTCCACGAATACCGGCCCAAATGGTTTGTCCGCTCCCTTTTGCTGCTCACCCTGATTTTCCTGATCCGCCCCACCAATGCGCTGATCATCCTGCTGGTACCATTCATGGCCGGGAGTAAGGAAATCCTGGTATCGACCTTGCGACAGGTGCTGTCCGAAAAGAAAACCCTCATCCGGGGGTTAATACAGGCATTGATTTTGCTGGCAGTTCCGATCGTTTTATGGTATCTGCAGGCAGGAAAGTTACTGGTGTATGCCTATGGGGATGAAAAACTGAATTTTTTACAACCGCATATTTGGAACATACTCTTCAGCTATAACCGCGGATGGTTCGTCTATACCCCCGTGGCATTTGTCTCCCTCTTCGGATTCATCGGGCTTTTCAAGCAAAATCCGTTCAGATTCTACTGGCTCCTCGGTTTTCTGCTGATGTTCATCTATGTTGCCTCCTGCTGGTGGGTATGGTATTATGCCTCGAAATGCGGGCAGCGGGTATTCATCGATCTGTATGTGGCCGTGGCGATTTTAATGCTTTACCTTTACAAGTCAGTCCGGGCAGTCGTGTTCAAACGCTTGCTGTCTGCCCTGTTTGTACTTCTGATCGCGCTGAATCTTTTGCAGTTCTACCAGCATTCAAAATGGATATTTCCGCCGTATAACATCACCAGCGACATGTATTGGGATTCATTTTTCAGCCTGTCGCAAAAAACAAAAGTATATATCCCTGGTGAAAGTATTGCCGGCATCAAAACGATGTTCAATGACATGGAGGTCGACAAAGGCGGCGCCTGGATGAACCCGGGAACCCGCAACGACACTGTGTTTTACAAGGGACGATGGTCGTCGAAGGTGGACAGGAAGATTCCCTACAGCCTTGGACTCGAAACCCGGCTCGATACCCTTTTCACCACGTCGAACAGGCTGATCAGGATCCATGCGTGGGTCCTCGCACCCAGGGAAACCACCGAAGCCACCCTGGTGGTTGACTTTCAGGCGGACGGCAGAAGCCTGAGTTATAACCAGTTCATCCTGGAGAAATTTGTCCCGGCCGATAAGTGGACACCCATTGAGGTGGCCTTCTACGTACCGGGGAACCTGCCCCCAAACGGTGCTGCCAAGATCTACTTTTTCAATCCATCCCCTTTGTATAAACTATATATCGACGATCTGAAAATCGACTTCATCACCCTGAAAGATGAACCGGACTACAGGAAAATAGAAGGGATGCTGCTTCCTGAGAAAATTGTTGATCAGGGAAGATAATTTGAAGATTTGAAGATTTGAAGATTTGAAGATCTGAAAATTTGAGGATTTGAAAATTTGAAAATTTGAAGATTTGAGGATAA
>CAZPWZ010000426.1:0-2919 GCA_964590675.1 uncultured Draconibacterium sp. | reverse complement strand
TCAACCATGCCCGTAAGGGGTTCGTATTTTTCCTTCAGATGATCGATATTGGCTCCTCTGGGGGGTCCGCATTCACCGGTAAAAGCGAAATGTCCTGCTTTTAATACTTTTTCCAGATTGCTTCCCGATTTCAGTTCACTCATGATGCGAGCTCCTCCCGTATACTTCTCCTCGGTCCGCCGTCTCTGGCTGTCCGCCAGTCTTTGGCCGGCTGAAACAACCGCAGATCATTCAAACGCCCCTGTTCCATCTTTTTCCGGACAATCAGATCCCAGATACAGACAACATCACTTGCGATTTCACACTTTCCTTTGGAACTGCCTCCGCATGGGCCGTGCTGCAGGCTTTTTGAACATCGTGCAATGGGACAGAGTCCATCATAATGGTGAATCACACAGGTGCCACATCCTGCGCACCGTTCTTCCCAGATACCGTGCTGCACAGCTCCACCATAAAATCTGGTGTTGACCGCAGGAAAAAACTTTTGCTCAGGATAGGCTTCGGACAGGAACTGCGGGCCGACACCACAGGCCATGGAGATCACAGCGTCATAATTCCCTACTTTATCTTTAAGCTGCGCGATGTATTCCGGGTCGCACTGTCTCTCGAGAACGGCTTCATCGACCTCTATGGGTTTTCCATCCCTGTTTCTGCCGATTCTCAATGATAACGCAAGGATTTCAACCTCTTTCAATCCACCGACATTACATACCGTAACGCACCCTTTGCATCCGACCACCAAAATTTTGCTGCTGTTTGCTACCATTTCCTGAATTTCAACAAGGGGCTTTCGATCCGCAACTATCATGTTTCTCCTCCTATGTTGACCAGTTTGCCGGTTTGCCAGTTTGCCGGTTTGCCGGTGTTGTCCAATAATGTATTTTCGGGCGAACTGGCCAACCGGCCAACCGGCAAACCCTTTGTGCTGACCGGGCTTGGCCCCAGTTTTTTGATTTGCTCGGTCATTCCATTCGCGATTTCTGCAAACCTGGAACCCATGGCCGATGACAGGTTGAACATCTCCACCCGCTCCGGTTCAATTCCAAGTTCTGCCAAGGTTTTTTTAACATAGCCCACCCGTTTTCGGGCCCTCAGGTTCCCCCTGACAAAATGGCACTCCCCTTCCAGACAACCGGCCACATAAACACCATCTGCTCCCTCTTCAATGGCCCTTAATAAAAAAATAATATCCACCCGACCGGTGCAAGGAACCTGAATCACTTTCACATTGGGCGGATAGTTGAGACGCATGGAACCGGCCAAATCAGCTGCCGCATATGCACAATACTTGCAGCAAAATGCGAGAATTTGCGGTTCAAAATCTTCACTCACCTTGTTTTCCTCCTATTCATTCACAGCCGGTTGGTAAAACAGAGCCCGGGTTTTGGCAATCAACTGCTTATCCGTAAAATGCTGCAATGTGATGGCTTTTCCCGGACATTCCGAAACACACACACCGCACCCGTGGCATTCCGCCTGCTGGATAACCGCATGCCCTTCGCTGCCGATTACCGGTATGCCATAAGGGCATGCACGAACACAGGTACAGCATACCGCACATCGATCCGGATTAACGACAGCAACCACACCGCCCACCATGATGCCGTCCTTGGAAACAATGGTCATTGCTCTCGACACAGCAGCCCTTGCCTGGGCGATGCTTTCGTCAATGGCTTTTGGATAATGGGCCAGACCAGCCAGAAACAATCCTTCGGATCCAAAATCAACAGGACGCAGTTTTGCATGGGCCTCCACCAGGAATCCTTCGGCATTGACAGGAACCTTGAACAGTTCAAACAATTCCTTGTTTTCATTGGGGAGAACGGCTGCAGCCAGTACCAATAAATCCGGAGAGATTACGATCGGACGCTGTAGTATGTGATCCGTCACGGTCAGCGTAAGAATATTATTTTCAGCAACATTCACCTGCGGCGGATTTTCCGGATCAAAACGGATGAAATGGACACCCAGTGCCCTGGCTTTCTGGTACAGGGTTTCCCGGAAACCATAGGAACGGACATCCCGATACAACACAAAGATGTTCATCTCCGGTTTGTTTTCTTTCATTTCAATGGCATTTTTCAGGGTATGGGTACAGCAGACCCGGCTGCAATAGGGTCGCACAACGTTCCTGGACCCTACGCACTGGATGAAAACAACCGTATTGGCATTCATGACCATTTCCGGATTGTTTTTCATGGCATGATCCAGATCCAGATGGGTCATTACATCCGGGCGATCTCCGTATTGATAGCCATCCGGAAGATACTCCTTACCACCGGTAGCAAGAATGGCCGCTCCATGTTCAATGATCACATTCTGACTATCTTTATGGATATCTTTCAGGGTAGTGGCAAAGCTTCCGATCGTGCCGGTGAAATGCACAGGTTTGGTGTTCAAAAAGACCTTAATGCGATCATGGCTTGTTACATCCTTGATCAGCCGTTCCAGGTAAGCGGGGATATCCTCTCCCTGCCAGGTTTTCCGTAAATGACGGGCCATACCGCCCAAGGTATCGGTTTTTTCCACAAGATATGCCTGAAATCCCTGTTCAGCGACCCCCAGGGCCGCCTCCATACCGGCCACACCGCCGCCGATGATCAATACGGCTGGCTTCACATCCAGCCTCACCTGGTGAAGCGGTTCTATATATTCCGCCTTGGCCACTGCCATGCGTACCAGATCTTTTGCCTTTGCCGTTGCCAGATCCGGATTGTTCATATGCACCCAGGTATTTTGATCCCGGATATTGGCCATTTCAAACAGATACTTGTTCAACCCGGCTTCCCGGATGGTTTCCTGGAACAGTGGTTCATGGGTCCTAGGCGAGCAGGATGCCACGACGACCCGGTTGATATTCTTTTCCCGGATGACCTGTTTCATTTTTTCCTGGGTATCCTGGCTGCAGGTAAACAGATT